>PAKY01000115.1 GCA_002706885.1 Phycisphaerae bacterium | reverse complement strand
CTGGCCCGCGCCGTCGATCGTCGTCCCGTGGCGCACGCATGTGACGACATCCTGCAACGCCCGACGCCCCGGCGCGTGGTAGAGCACGTCGTTCGTCGCGACGAGCGGGAGGCCGATCCACGCCGCGAACGACGCGACGCGCGCGATCCGTTCCGTGTCGTCCGCCCGCGCCCGCGCATAGATCGCCATCGAGAGCCGATCGCCCCCCTCGAAGATCGAACGCAGCCGCACGACGTGCTGCTTGAAAGTGTTGTCGAGCCCGTCGCGGTGGTCGTCGGGCGGCATGATCACGCCGAGGAGCCCGTCCGCGTAGAGCGCGAGGTCGTCGAGCGTCAGGAAGCACTCGCCCTTGGCCGCGCGGCGCTTGCCGAGGGTGAGCAGCTTGCAGAGCCGCGCGTACGAGCGGGCGTCGGTCGGGAAGACCAGAAGCGTGAGCCCCTCCGGGTGCGCGAGCACGAGCCTGCACCCGAGCGCGAGCGGGATGCCCGCGGCCTTCGCCGCGACGTGCGCCCGCACGACGCCCGCGAGCGTGTTCGTGTCCGCGATCGCCGCGGCGCGATGCCCCAGGTCGGCCGCCCGCTCGACGAGTTCCTCGGGATGGCTCGCGCCTGTCAGGAACGTGAAGTTGCTCGTCACCGCGAGCTCGGTGAAGTCGATGTCCGCGCGGTCGATGAGCGGCGCCCTGGCCTGTCTCGACGCGACATCGGCCTTGGCGGGGTGGAGGCGGGCTTTCTCGGTGAACTCGGGCATCGCTACATCCACGCGCCCTGGACGAACCAGTCGCCCGTCGAAACGTCGCGGAACGCCCACACCCAGGCGCCGCTCGAGGTCTGGAGGCGGTGGTAGTCGCGGTCCGCCGCGTCGCGATCGCGCCACCACTCCGGACCGATCCGCTCGGGACCGACGGCGCGCGTCACGGCGTAGGACTCCCGCCGCCACGCGATCGAGGTCGGGGTTCCGTCTGCAGCGGTCTCGACGGCCGCGCGGATCGGCGGGTCGAACAGCTTCGTCGGTCGATCGGTCGTATTCGTCATCGGGGGCGGGGACTGCTTCGTCTTTGGGCGTTCACTGATCGGAAACGTCTCTGCCGCCCGCTCGGGCAGGTGCGAGGCGACGCCCTCAGCGGTGCGCACGCGATCGGGCCCGAGGCGGCTCGCGATCGTGTCGAGCAGTTCGGCGAGATCGGACGAGCGACCGTCGCTCGGCGCCCCGGAGGTGGTGGCCTGCGTCAGGTCCATCCGCTCGATCGCGGTCGCGGTGAGCGTGATCGACTCGGCGCCGTGGCCGAGGTTCGTTCCCTCGAGCCGAACCGAGAGGAGGCGCCAGAGGTGCTTAGTGTCGCGGCTCGGCGAGGAGAGCGTCGCGCGGACGATCGCGGGGGGGAGATCGCTCCGCGTCATCTCGAACACGAGACGCGTCGCGCCCGCTTCGAGCTCGAGGAGCTGCGCGGAAAGGTCACTGAGCAGCTTGCGCGTGACGTACTCGACCGCCTCCCAGTTGGGGGTGGGGCCGTCGAAGACGTGTCGGGCGCGGGGCGGATCGACGGGGCGGATCGGCGTGATGGCGTCGATCGCCTGACCGAGGGCCTTGTCGAGGCGGTCGGTCAGGTCGCGCCCGAATCGGGAGGGCAGGGCGGAGCGGGGGAGGTCGTAGAGCTGCTCGATCCGCTCGACGCCGACCTCGCTGAGCCCCTCGACGATGCCCGCGCCGAGCCGCAGCGCGCGCACGGGGAGCGGCGCGAGCGCTTCGCGGGCGCCCCCTTCGGGGACGATCGTCGTCGGCCCGCGCGTGTACCGCGCCATGGCCTCGGCGCACGCGAAGGTCGGGGCGATGGCGACGCGGGCTCGGTAGCCGATCGAGCGGAAGCCGCGGAGGACCTCGTCGGCCATCGCCTGTTCACCCCCGTAGACCTGTGCGCATCCGCTGATGTCCATGATGAGTCCGTCGGGCAGATTTGCGATGTCGCGGTTCGATCTCCGCGACGCTCCGTGGTCGGGCGGGTCGTCGACACCGACGATCGGCGCGAAGCGATGGCTCCACGCCGCGAGGGCGCGCAGGGCGCGGCGGTCGGCCTCGGGCTCGTGGGGCTCGACGACGAGCCGGTCGCGCGGGAGAAGCGTTTCCGCCTCCTTCGAGGGCATGCCGATGCGAACGCCCGACGCCAGTGCTTCTTCAGAGCACGCGGCCACGACCCGGCGTTGGTTGACCATCGTGTCGAGCAGGACGATCGGCGGGCTCGTGTCCGTCCGCTCGTTCGGCGTCGCGGCCTGGGCGGGGGACCCCGGTCGCGCGTTCCGACGGCTTCGACGCCATCGGTCGATCGGGAGGAAGGGGAGCCAGACTGACAAGGCCCGTTTCATGATCTCTCGTCGCGATCCAGCGGGGCGCGTCGCCCGCGATGGGGGAGGACTTGTTGCGGAGCAGTTCGAGCGTCCAGCGTTGAGCGTTTCGCTCATCGTTGGAGACGGCATGAGGTATGGGGGCGGGTGTGGGGGTGGGCGTGACGCGCCATCGGGTGTTGGCGGCGGAGAGCTGGTCGAGCTCGCGGAGGGGGCGGGCGAGCAGGCCGATCGCGCCGCCCGCGGCGGCGGCGAGTTGAAAACGGCGCGAGGTGGGCATGGCGGCGCCCGAGCCGTCGGCGATGACGACGCCCACCGCCCGTGAACGGAGAGCGAGGTCGATCGCCCAGGTGCGCTGGCCCGCGTCGGCGGGATCGATGAAGGTCGAGCGGCGGAGGAGGTCGTCGCCTCCCGCCATGGTCAGGGCGCGGGGATAGGGCCAGACGGCGCGGCCGATCCAGAGGATCTGGCGGCGGTCTTCTTCGACCCTGATTCGGGTGTTCTCTCCCTGAGGCGGGTTGATGGCGGCGCGGGCGAGATCGATCAGGATCGCGAGCGGGGGGGCGAAGCGGTCGTTGAAGGCGCTGTCGTCGGCGAACCACTCGTGGATCCCGCCCGGCGCGCAGAGGGCGTGTGGATCAGGCTGCTCAAGAAGAGGGACGGGCTCGCGAGAGGGGCGGGGGAGCAGGTCGCTGCGGACCTCGGCGAGGAGAGCTCGGGCGCGGGAGACGCGATCGCGGTAGCTCGTGGACGCGTCCTGATGGGTCTGGGGTTCAGCGGGGGTCAGGTGATCTCTTGATCGCATTCTGAAAGGGTAATGCCCTTACAAATCTGGAGCAAGCTCAATCTCGAGTTTTTGGAAGATATTTGGTCAGTATCAGGCGGCGTGCCGATTCGACTCCCTCTGAACCCACTGTGCGCACAGTTCGACGAGGGTGCTTCGATCGACGGGCTTGGAGATGTAGTCGTCGCACCCCGCTTTGAGGCATCGTTCGCGATCGCTCGACATGGCGTGGGCGGTGAGCGCGATGATGGGGAGCGAGCAGCCCGCGGCGCGGAGGCGTTCGGTGGCGGAGTAGCCGTCGAGGATGGGCATCTGCATGTCCATGAGGACAAGGTCGAAGGGTTCGTTTGCGTCCTGGTCCTCGATGGCTTCGATGGCGGCGGCGCCGTTGTTGGCGATGGTGACCAGAGCGCCTGACTTGCGGACGAAGTAGCTGATGAGCCTCTGGTTGTCGGGTCCGTCCTCCGCGAGGAGGATGCGGACGCCCTCGAGGGTCGCCGCGGGCTGAGCATCGGCCTTCTGCTCCTCGGCGGGCTGGGTTTCCTCGGGCGTTTCGACGGGCTGATCGGGGCGGACGAATTCGACGCCCGTGAGATCGCCCGGATCGATGGAGACGCTGAAGGCGCTGCCCTGGCCGAGGGTGGAGATGACGGTGATGCCGCCGCCGAGCATGCGGGCGAGGGAGTTGGAGATGCGGAGGCCGAGGCCCGCGCCGCCGAATCGGCGTGTCATGGAGGTATCGACCTGGTTGAAGGCCTCGAAGCGTTGGACGCCCGCGACCTGCTCGGGGGAGAGACCGACGCCCGTGTCGATGACGGAGAGGATGAGCGCGTGGGCGCCCTGATTTTCCTCGACGCTGACGGCGACGGTGACGGAGCCGATCTCGGTGAACTTGATGGCGTTGCCGACGAGGTTGGTGAGGATCTGGCGGAGCCTGGTGGCGTCGGTGAGGATGGTCTTGGGGACCGGGGTGTCGTAGCGGGCCTGGAGGGTGATGCCCTTGCCTGCGGCGCGGACGTTCATGAGCGAGATGATGTCGGTGACGACGCCGACGGGGTCGACGGGGGCGAGATCGATGGTGAGCTTGCCGGCTTCGATCTTGGAGACGTCGAGGATGTCGTTGATGATGGCGAGGAGGTGGGCGCCGTTGCGTTGAATGGTGTGGATAGCCTGGATGCGTTGCTCGGGGGCCATGCTGATGTCGCCGTCTTCTTCGAGGACGTCGGCGAAGCCCATGATGGCGGTCATGGGGGTGCGGATCTCGTGGCTCATGTTGGCGAGGAACTCGCTCTTGGCGCGGTTCGCGGCTTCGGCTTCGGCGCGGGCGGCCTCGAGGCGCTGCATCTGCTCGATCTGGGAGTTGATGACCTCGGTGAGCATGATGATGCCACCGATCTCGCCGCTGGCGGTGTGCCAGGGGCGGATGTTCCAACGGACCCAGACCTTGGAGCCGTCGCCGAGGGTGAAGTGGTCCTGCTCGGAGGCGAGTGAGGCGCCCTCGAGGCAGCGTCGATGGATGTCCTTCCAGCGCTCGGGGACGGTGGGGAAGACCTCGTAGTGCGAGCGTCCGATGAGGTCGGTCTCGCCGAGGCCGTACTGCTCCTGCCACCCCCAGCTCGCGACCATGTAGCGCATGTCACGGTCGAACATGGCGACGGCGGCGGGGGTGTGCTCGACGAAGAGGCGGAGGCGGCGTTCGAGGGCTTCGAGCTTGTGGCGTGAGCGACGTTCGGCGTCGATGTCGAAGTGCTGGCCGATGATGCGGACGGCGCGTCCCTCGCTGTCGCGTTCGATGACCTTGCCGACGCTGCGGATCCACTTGTAGCGTCCGTCCTCGCAGCGCATGCGGAACTCGGCCATGTAGTGGCGGTCGCCGTGGTTCTGGGCGCGGTCGAGGGCGGCGGTCTTCTGGGCGCGGTCGTCGGGGTGGATGTATTCGAGGTAGTGGGCGAGCGGGGAGGGGCTGGGGGCGTCGGGCCGGCCGAGCATCTGATGGTACTGGACGTTGGTGCGGACGGTGTCGGAGGGGATGTGCCAGTCCCAGACGCCCGCGTCGGCGGCGTCGATCGCGAGGCGGAGCTGTTCCTTGGCAAGGTGGGACTCGGTGATGTCCTGGAACGCGCCCGCGACGCGTTCGAGGCGTCCGGACTCGTAGACGGGCTCGCCCATCACGCGGACCCAGCGGCGCTTGCCGTCGCGGCCGTTGATCTGGGTCTCGAGGTCGAAGGGCTCACCCGTTTCGACCACCCGATGCATGGCCTCGGAGATGGTCCCGCGGTCTTCGTCGGCGTAGTAGGCGAGGGCCTCGGTGGTCGTGGGGCGGGTGTCCGGTGGGGCGCTGTGGATGCGGCAGACCTCGTCGGACCAGGTGATCTCGTCGGTCTCGACGTCGAGTTCCCAGGCGCCGACGCGGGCGAGCGACGCGGCGCGCTCAAGTCGGCCTCGCGCGTCGGCGGCCTCGCGTTCGGCGCGACGGAGACGGGTGGTGTCCTCGTGCGTGACGAGGATTCGGCGCTGGTGGTGTTCCTGGAAGCTGGTGACGCGGACGAGGAACCAATGACAGTCGCTCGAGACGGTGGACTGGTACTCGTGTTCGAACCGTTCGGTCTGGCCCGCGATCACGGCGCGGACGCCCTCGGCGATGGTCTCCGCTTCGCGACGGCCGGTTTGCGCGGCGCGGTCGCATGCGTCAAGGTAGTTCTGGGGGCCGCGGCCCGAGCCGCGTTCGCCGACGGAGATGGTCCGTCGCCAGCGGTCGTTGACGCTGACGAACTTGCCCGATTCGTCGAGGACGGCGATGGCGGCGTTGATGTTCTGGAGCACGCCCTCGGTGAACTGGTCGCGTTCCTGGGCCTTGCTCTCGGCGAGCTTGCGGTGGGTCACGTCGATGCGGAGGGCGATGTACTCGGCGGGGCGGCGGTCGGCGCCCATGACGGGGACGATGGTGGTGTCGACCCAGTAGAGCGAGCCGTCCTTGGCGCGGTTGCAGATCTCGGCCCGCCAGGGCTTGCCGCGGGCGATGGTGGCGTACATGTCCCGAAAGAACGCCTTGGGATGGACGCCCGAGTTGAGGATCCGGTGGTTCTGGCCGAGCAGTTCGCTCCGCGCGTACTTCGAGATACGGCAGAAGTTGTCGTTGACGTGGGTGATGGTCCCTCGGCCGTCGGTGACCGCGACGATGCCCGCGGCGTCGAGGGCCATCTGCTGGGCGCGGAGGAGGCTCGGGAAGCGGCTCTCGTCGGCGCGGCGGCGGATGCGCCATCCGAGGAGGAAGCTGAACGCAAGCAGGACGAACACGACAACGCCGAACAGGGCGTTGTTTGTTGCCCCTTCGATGGGCCAGGCGGCCAGCGGGGAGGCGGCGGCCTCGGTCGCCTCCCCGATGATCGCGTTTGCGTGGATCGTCCGGACCATTGTGGGGTTCGTCGGAACGCGGAGGGACCGGCTTGACGAGGGGAGGCGTGATCGGCGTTGGATCGGGAGAATTACGCTCTTCGGGCCGGTCGCGCTGCCGCAGAGTGACACAGGAGTAGGTGATCCGGTCATCCCCCGATGTCGTGGGAGAGGCGTGGCGGGCGTGATGAGCGGGTCGATCCGTCGCTTTGGAACGGGCGTGCAGGCGGGGTCGGGCGGTCGTATTCTCGGCGTTGTCGGCGGCTGGTATCGCGACGCCGAGGGGGTTCGTTTGGGTTGGCGGTTTGATCGTCGGGTGGTCTTCTCTCCCGGGTTTTTGGGCGCCGAACGAGGCGGGGCGTCGCCCGGCGGGCGTGGGCGTTCCGAAGGGGCGGATTCACGATGAGCACGAACGCGCGTACGCAGGGGGCCAGGCAGTTCGCGGTGGGCACGCCGCTCGGCGACGACGTGCTGCTCTTTCACACGATGACGTACGCGGAGGAGCTCGGTCGGCCGTTCTCGTGCCACCTCGAGTTGCTGAGCGAGAAGGACACGGTGGTGGCCGAGGACCTGCTCGGGCAGAGCCTGACGGTGAGGGCGCTGGCGGCGAACGACTCGGTGCGGTACTTCAGCGGTCTGGTGAGCCGGTTCCGTCAGCTTCCGGGGCGGGACGGGCTTTCGCGGTACTCGGTTGAGCTTGTTCCGTGGCTCTGGTTCCTGACGCGAACGAGCGACTGTCGGATCTTCCAGGAGATGTCGGTCCCGGACATCATCAAGCAGGTGTTCCGCGAGTTCGGGTTCACGGATTTCCGCGACGCGATGAGCGGTTCGTACCGGACCTGGGAGTACTGCGTCCAGTATCGCGAGACGGCCTTCAACTTCGTGAGCAGGCTCATGGAGCAGGAGGGCATCCACTACTACTTCGAGCACGAGGACGGGAAGCACACGCTGGTGTTGGCGGACGACATCGGGTCGTACGGCACGTTCCCGGAGTACGACACGCTCGAGTATCACCCGGACGACGCGACGATGCGGGACCGGGAGTTCGTGACGTCGTTCGACATGGAGCATCGGGTGCAGCCCGGGTCGTACGCGCACACCGACTACGACTTCAAGCGGCCGTCGACGGACCTGCGGGCGAAGATCGACCAGTCGGCCGATCACCCCGGGGGCGACCTCGAGATCTTCGACTATCCGGGCGAGTACACCGAGGTGTCCGACGGCGAGCAGTACAGCGCGATGCGGCTGCAGGAGTTCCACGCGAAGCGTCGGATCGCGACGGGCGTGTCGGACGCTCGGGGCGTGGCGGCGGGGCGGATCTACTCGCTCGTCGGGCACACGCGCGATTCGCTCAACGCGGACTACCTGGTGACGTCGTGCTCGGTGCAGGCGGTGCAGGACAGCTACCAGTCGGGCGGTGGCGGCGGCGGCGACGCGTTTACGTGTTCGTTCGGCGCGATCCCGGCGGATCAGCCGTTCCGGACGCCTCGGACGACCGCGAAGCCGCTCGTGCACGGGCCGCAGACGGCGGTCGTCGTCGGCAAGGACGGGGAAGAGATCACCGCGGACGAGCACGGGCGCGTGAAGGTGATGTTCCACTGGGACCGTTACGCGACGGGGGACCAAACGTCGAGCTGCTGGGTGCGTGTCGCGCAGCACTGGGCGGGCAAGGGGTGGGGGACGATGTTCGTGCCGCGGCACGGGCACGAGGTGATCGTGGAGTTCCTCGAGGGCGACCCCGACCGCCCGATCATCACAGGGCGGGTGTACAACGGCGCGAACAGGGCGCCGTACGACCCGAAGACGATGGGGACGCTCTCGACGATCAAGACGAACAGCTCGAAGGGCGGCGAGGGGTTCAACGAGCTGCGGTTCGAGGACAAGAAGGGGTCGGAGCAGGTCTTCCTGCACGGTGAGAAAAACCTCGACGTCCGCGTGAAGAACAACCGCTACGAGACCATCGGGAACGACCGGCACCTGGTCGTCGAGAACGACAAGTGGGAGCACGTCAAGAACGATCGGGACGAGATCGTTGACCGCGATCACATCGAGCACATCAAGCGGGACATGCACCTTACGATCGACGGGAAGCGGGCGGTCAAGATCACGGGGGTGACGTCGCTGATCGTCGACGACGACGTCGTCGAGGAGTTCAACGCGAACCACTCGACGGTGGTCGCGGACGACGCGTACGTCAAGGCGACGAACGTGGTGATCGAGGCGTCGGACAACGTGACGATCAAGGTCGGCGATTCGTTTGTCGCGATCGAGTCGGGCGGCGTGAAGATCGGGACGTCCGGTGACATCGTGTTCGAGGCGGGCGGCGCGATCGAGGCGACGAGTTCGGGCAACACGGTCGTGAACGCGGGCGTGGACCTCGAGCTGAACTCGACGGCGAACACGACGATCTCGGCGGGCGCGATGGGCGAGTTCGCCTCGTCGGCGCCGCTCACGCTCTCTGGGGCGATGGTCAACATCAACTGATCGGGCGGGACGGAAGCGCCCCGCGTGGAGGCTCGAGCATGAACCCCAAGTCCGGAACCGCCGGCTCTTCGATCGCTCCGACTGCGCCCGAGGAGGCGTTCGACGCGGACAACGCGGACCCTGGTCAGGTCGCGGAGACGCGTGCCCGCGAGCGTGAACAGGGAGCGGGCAAGTACGGCTCGACCGCGGCTCCGCCTTACAGGGCGGCCGAGGACGATGACGAGGAAGAAGAACTCCAGCTCAGTTGGATCGAGATCGAGCTTGTCGACGAGGAAGACAACCCCGTCGCGGGTGAGAAGTACAGCGTGCTGGCGCCGGACGGGCGGGAGGCGAGCGGGACGCTGAACCAGCATGGCTGGGCGCGGATCGATCGGATCGAACCCGGGACGTACAAGGTTTCGTTCCCCGATCTGGATAAGGACGCGTGGGAGTTCGTCGAGTCGACGGGCGCGAGGGCGGACGGGGAATGACCACGCACGTCGTTATCGCGGGGGAGTGCCTGGCGACGATCGCCGAACGCTACAACTTCCCGAAGTGGCGCACGATCTACGACGCGCCGGAGAACGAGGAGCTTCGGAAGAAGCGCCCGAATCCGAACGTGATCTATCCCGGCGACGAGGTCGTCATCCCGGAGAAGCGCGAGAAGCGGGAGTCGAGGGCGGACGGGCAGCGGCATCGGTTCAAGATCCCGATTCCGAAGTGGGAGCTGCGTCTGCGCGTGCTGGACGAGGTGGGGGACCCTGTCGTCGAGGCGCCGTTCCGGCTGTTCATCGACGGGGACATGGTCCTCGAGGACAAGACGGACGACCAGGGCGAGCTGATGCACGAGGTCCGCGCGACGGCGCGGATCGGTCGGATCGAGACGCTCGGGGAGAGCATCGACCTGCGTCTGGGGCATCTCGACCCTGTGAGCAGGGTCCGCGGGGTGCAGCAGCGGTTGAACAACCTCGGCTTCCGCGCGGGGCCTGCGGACGGGCTCGCGGGGCCGAAGACGACGAGCGCTGTCACGGCGTTCCAGGCGTCGCGTGGGCTCGATCGGACGGGGCGGATCGATCACAAGCTGCGTGAGAAGCTGCTCGCGGCGCACGACGTCGATGATCAGACGCCTCCCGCGGAGGACGAGGATCGGAGCCCGGACCTTCCGGACGCGGGGGAGGAGGGCGGCGCGACGGCTTCGGCGGGCGGCGCTGATGTGGTCGTCGGGGATATCGACGCGGTTTGGGACGAGTCGTTCGTGAGGCCGCGGGGTCTGACGCCGCTCAATCTGAACAGCCCGACCGATCTGATCCGCGGGACGCAGGAGCGGCTGACGGCGCTGGGGTTCAACCCGGGTCCGATCGACGGGCTCGACGGGCCGCAGACGCAGTCGGGCGTTCGGGCGTTCCAGGGGCACTGCCGCGATCACGCGGGGTATCCGGATCCGAAGGTGATCGATTCGGGGCCGGTGGATGGGATCGTCGGGCCGTTGACGAAGGCGGCGCTCGAGTCGTGGTACGGGGCCTGACGCAGGCGGTGAACGTTTCGGCGACGGAGGGCGCTTCGCGGATGGCGGGCGGAAACAACAACGACGAGAACGCGTCGCAGTCGGTGGTCGAGCTCGGGGTCGCCTCGACGGCGGACGTCGCGAAGACCACGGCGGAAGACCCGAAGCGGAACACGCTGGTGCTCGCGCGGAAGCTGCGGATCCAGGTGCTCGATGTGCGTTCGCTCGAGCCGGTGAGGGGGATGCCGGTCGAGGAGGCCTGGATCTCGAAGCTCGACGGTTCAGACCGCAAGCCGCTCGCGCGGTTCCTCGGAGCGGAGAAGGACTGGGCGATCGAGACGTGGTTCCCGATCTACAAGAAGGGTTCATCGTGGGCGTTCGGGACGGCGGGCGGGAAGACGCTCGGGTGGAGCTCGCAGACGGCTCTGGTCGGGCTCGGGTTCGATGTTGGCGGCGCAAGCACGGGTTACTTCCAGCAGGGGAAGACAGCGTTCCTGCGGTACCGACTGGCGAGTGGCGACGTCGAGATGTCGGGCGAGGCGATGGCGGCGGTGGGGCTGCCCGACGCCGAGAAGCTCGCTGCGACGGCGATCGAGACGGTGGACGGGAAGGAAGTGCTCAAGGGCGTGACGGACGTCCACGGCGCGCGGGTTGAGTTCCGCGAGCCGACGACGGCGGAGATGGAAGGGATCATCAAGGCGTACAACACGCGCGCGTACCGCGGCGCTCAGTTCCATCTCGCGGCGCTTGGGTACTACCCGGACGGCGTCGATCCGTTCGCCGATGGCTACTTCGATGAGCACGAGGGTGGCGATTGGACGGACGGTTGGAAGCAGAAGTTCAAGGACTGGCAGCGCGACGACCTCGGGTACAGCAACCCCTGGGACTGGATCAAGACCGCGTCGGTCGGGCGGCGGCTGCGGGAGAAGCAGAAGGTCTTCGTCACAGACAACCAAGGCGTTCTCAGCGTGCCGGTGCCGGTGAATCGGATCCGCGAGGGTTTCCGAGTCGGCGTGAGTTTCAAGGACTTTCCCGTTGTCGCGGAAGCGACGAGGAAGGCGTTCGAGGCGAACGACGCCGAGGCAATCGGCCGCGATCACCGCATGGCGACCACCCCCGAGCTTCGCGCGGGCGAGCCCGTGTGCCTCGGAGGGATGACGCGTCAGCGGATCCCGTGGGAGGGTCCGCTGCATCAGGCGGCCTGGACGGGGGCGGAGCAGAAGGCCAACTCGAATCTCGACGGGGGCATCGGTTGGCGATGGTGGCTTCGCCACGGTGAGGCCGCGTCGGCGCGGGGGAGACAGTTCCGGACGTCGTGGGTCTTCGAGGTTCCTGCCTGCGATTGGGCGGCGGGCGCGACGACGCCGACCTGGCGGGACGTGCAGGACAAGACCAGCGCGCTCTCGATGTTCTTCAGCTCGATGGATCCGGTCGATCCGGAGTTCGTGCTCTTTGCGATGCAGTGGTGTCAGCCCGTGTACGACGGGATCAAGGACGCCGCGCCCGCGAGACGTACGGCCACGGTGACCGAAGCGAGCTACAACTGGCCGAACGCGAACGCGACGGACGTGCACAACGGCATGCACGTGGTGACGCAGTTCTACGACATGGGCGGCTGGGATCTCTTCGGCGGGAAGGGATACGGGCTCTACGAGCACCACGTCCCGGGTCCGACGCGGTGGCGCGGGATGGGCGGCTCGCCCGGTCACCACGGTGTCGACGTCCACGCGCCGGTCGGGTGCCCGGTGTTCGCCGTTCATGGTGGGCAGGCCTCGCACTCGACGAGCGCCGGCGCGCTCGGGCGACGGACGAACGTCTCCTGGAAGGCGCCCGCCGGGAAGCGCGGCCTGATGGGGCTCGGGCACCTGAGCGACAAGATCGGCGCCGCGTCGCGGCACGTGCGCGCGGGCGAGCTGATCGGCGTTGGCGGGCGGACAGGCAACCTCGACGCCGTCTCGTCGCAGGCCGGCCACGTTCACCTGAACATCGGCGCGACGCGGAACGACCTCCGCGACACGCCCGATGAGGCGAACAAGCGGTGTGTTCCGTTCAACGAGCACACGCCGCTGCTCTTCCCGTGCGCGTGCGAGACGACCCAGTACGCCGCCGCTCTCAGGAACTGCGACTTCACGAACGACGAGATCATGGGCTGGGGCGGCGGCGTCGCGTCGACGTGCTGGGCGGTCGCCGACCTCAGCTGCCCGAAGATCCCTCGCTCGATCACATCGGCGGATCTCGAGGGTGACGCTGGATCGGAGACGACAATCAAGGCGCGGCGACGCGTGCAGGCGCAGCTCCGCAAGCTCGGGTTCTACTCGAAACTCCCGGTGTCCAGCGCCGCGTCACAGACGTCGCTCACCGCGGCGCATCGGCGGGCGCTCGACGGCGTCTTCGGATCGGTCGGCGATACCGTGAAATGCACGGCCAGCGGAAAGGGCAACGTTCACGCCGAGGCCGCGGGCGGCGCCGCGATCGTCGGCAAGATCGACGGAGGGTCGTCGGTCACGTGGACGGACGTGTCGGAAGTCGGCGGGGATCTCTGGCTGAAGGTTCAGATCCCCGCGGCGGCGCGCGAGGGGACGTCCGGCCAGACCGAAGGCTGGATGCATCATTCGATCGTTGAAAGCCCCGGCGAAAGCCGCCTCGCGATCTACCGCTGGAAGCTGAGCAAGGGCCTGATTGCGGGGGCTGATCCCGTGGCGAGCCGCTTCCGTCTCAGCGACACGGACATCGCGCATCTCAACGCGGATGCGCAGGTCGTGCCGTTGTCGATCGGCATCGCGTAGGACGCTCCCACGATCCGACGTCGCACGCTACGCGGTGGTCGATCGACGCCCATTCATGGCGCCATGTTTGCCGCGGGTGTTGCGATCGCGGCGCCGTGATGTCAACGTCCCTCACCTTGGGTGGTGGTTGTCGTTCGCGCACGGGCGCCACCTGAATCTTGGCCCTTCGCGGCGAACGCGGTGATCGGAATCGGCGTCGGATCAGCGCGCAGTCGTGCCAGTTCGCTCGGATTCCCGGCGCACGGTCGCGTCACGCTCAAGCGCGGTGGCGAAGCGGACGACGGTGAGGCCGTTGAAGTGTGACGTCGTCAAGGCGTTCCGCTGACTGCCTTTAAGAGGGGACGGCCCGTGCGATCGATGACCTTATTGCGGGGTAGCGCGGCGATTGCGGTTGGCGCGACGATCGGCGGGGTGACGGCGCAGGCGTCGGCGGCTCAGCCGCTCGATGACGATGCTCCCCAAGTCGAGGCGCCTCTTGAATCGGCGTCGTCGGATCCCTCGGCCCGGCCGGCATCGGAACCCGCTGGCGGCATGGAAGGCGAGGGTCTCGACGACCTGGAAGGGCTCATCGATCTCGAGGCGCTCGGCGATGCGACGGCGACGGAGAGCCTGCTGTTCGCCGACTTTGGTTCGGTGGTGACTGCCGCTCGTTCGGCGCAATCCGCGGCGCTCGCGTCGACGCCGGTGAGCGTTCTGACGTTCGAGGACCTGTACTACTCGGGCGTGGACACCCTGCCCGACGCGCTTCGGTTCGTTCCGGGCGTCGACGCCTTGCAGATCGATCGCAACCGTTGGGCGCTCGGTGTGCGTGGGCTCCATCAGCTCTTCTCGGATCGGACGCTTCTCCTGATGAACGGTCGGAACGCGAACGACGCGGTGACCGGCGCGATCGATTTTCAGACGCTGCCGATCTTCCTGTTTGATGTCGAGAGGGTGGAAGTCGTTCGAGGGCCGGGCGGCGGGGCGTGGGGCGCGAACGCGTTCAACGGCGTGATCAACGTCATCGAGAAGAGTCCTCGGGACACCACCGGCGTCTTTACTCGGCACCGCGTCAACGAGTTCGGTGACTACCGGGGCTCGTTCCGCGTGGGGGACGCGGGCGAGCGGTTCGCCTGGCGATTGTCCGGCGAGCTTGAGGAGAACGAGTCGTCGGGATCGGTGTTTGTGGCGACGTCGCCCGTGCCGGGCGCGACCTCCGCGGACGACTTCTCGCGGTCTCGGCGGTTCGGGTTTACCGGGCTCTGGGAGCCGAGCGACGTCGCGAAGTTGGACTTCGGCGTGTCGTACAACCATCTCGAGAGGGGAGACGCGCCATACATCGGCCTGCAGGTCGGGAGTGACGAGCGGATCGATCTTGGGCAGGCGCACGTCAAGTTCACGCGCGAGCTGAGCGCCGACGCGTCGTTCTACGTCCAGTGGTACGGCGCGTTCCGCGATGTCAATCGGCCGTCGAACTTCCGCTATACGTCTTATGAGAACACGCTTGACGCTCAAATCGATGTGGATGTGGGTCCGGCGCACGACGTTTCGTTCGGCGCGACGGTTCGCCTCTTCAACATCGTGTCCACGCTGGCCCGTCCGACCGACACCATCCCTTCGGCTACCGAGGCGGAGCAGTCGGTCGGCTTCTTCGGGCGCGATGTGTGGAAGTTCGCCGACCGATGGTCGCTCGAGTCGCAGGCCCGGGTCGATTGGTACTCCGAGACCGAGTGGGACTATTCGGGGCGCGTCGCGCTGCTCCGGGAGTTCGGCGAGAGCCGAAGGCATGTCGGACGGCTCGCCGTGGCACGAGCGTTCCGTACGCCGCGAAACAGCCTGCGTGGCCTTGAGGCGGAGCGGTTTCCGATCGCGACGGTCGGCCAGACCACGTTCTACGGGTTGAACATCCCTCGTCCGGGCGAGTTGGACAACGAGACGCTCTGGTCGCTCGAGGCCGGGTATACCGGGCGGCTCGCCGAGGGTCTGACCTTGGAAATCAACGGGTATCTGCAGCGGTACGAGGAGCTGACGCGGATCGTCTCGCTGCCCGAGCCGGCGCCGACGCTCGGGCGGGCGTTCGCAACGCTCGCGCAGGGGGAGGACGCGGATGCAGTCGGCGCTGAGGCGCAACTCAGATACTCGATCGATGATCTCGAACTGACGGCGTGGTACGCGTACAACGACTTCGACTACGAGGTTTCTTCGCCAAACGCTCGGGCGTACCGACCGGCGACGCACAAGGTCGGCGCGGGCGCTCGATGGCGGGTGTTCGATTGGTTCACGGCGAACGCGAACTATCGGTACACGGACACCACGCCGGGGGATGGGAACGTCCCATCGGTGCGTCCGAGCCATCGGCTCGACCTGACGGCGACGCTCGGTCGTCTGGGAGAGGGCGCCGAGCTTCAGGTCGGCGTGCTCGACGCGCTCGACTCGACGGACCATCGCATCTTCGATGAGTCGGCTCCGGAGGTCGGAAGCGCGATTCCCGGACGTACGTTCTTCGCGCAGGTGCAGCTGTCATTCTGATCGGGGCCGGACGCATGACGCATCGATCAAGCAATGCCAGGCGCCGCGTTCCGGGGACGGTTCTGATCGGACTGTTCGCAACGATCGCGTTTGCGCTGGGGGCGTCGGCACGTCCCGATGAAGCGCTGATCGTCATCAGCGGGGACTCGAAGGCGTATGAAGAAGCCGCCGCGGCGTGCGAGCATGAGCTCGAGGACAACGGCTACCGGGTCCGGCGGATGACGCTCAGCGGGTCGTCCGGTTCGGAGATCCCCGATGTCGATCCGCGGACACAGGTTGTCGCGGTCGGCGCGAAGGCGGCGGCCGAGGCAGCGGGCTTGCTTCCGTCCGAGGTGTCACTGTTCTATTGCCTCACGCCGGCGCCGCAGAAGCTCGGGCTGACGTCACGGCCCGGGACCTCTGGCGTCGCGGCCGACGTCGATGTCGATGAACAGGTCCGCGTGCTGGTCAAACTGGCGCCGAGCGCTCGTCGGGTCGGGGCTCTGTACCGCTCGTCGTCGGACGCGTCGGAGGACTCGGTCCGCGCGATCGAGGCGCGGCTTCCGACGGGGATGAAGATCGTGAGGGTCGATGTCGATCAGGCTGGCTCGGTCTCCACGGCGATCGACGAGCTTCTCGAAGCGGGCGTCGACGTGGTCTGGACGGCTCCCGACCCTGCCGTGTACAACTCGGCGGCGGTGAAGGCGCTGCTTCTGACGGCGCTTCGGCGGCGGGTCGCGGTCTTCGGCTTTTCTGAGAGCCTTGTCAGGGCTGGGGCCGCCATCGGCGTGTCCGTGGATTCGGAGGGTCACGGCGAGGCTGTCGCAAGACTGGTGCTCAATCGGAGCCGGGATGAGCATGTCTCGTGCCGCGCGAAGGTCGCGGTCAACGCGGCGGTCGCCGAGCGGATCGGGTTGGACATCTCTCGGCAAGCGTTGTCGGACGCGGACGTCGTCTTCGGGAGGTGAGCGGCGCGATGCTGGTGGGCTGGCGACATCTCAACGGCCTTCGTCTTCGGGTGGTCGCCCCGGCGCTCGGCGTTGTTCTCGCGACGCTCGCGGCGATGACGCTCTACAGCATCGACCGGCTCACCGCGGAGATGGCCGAGGACAAGCGTGAAGAGCTCGAGCAGCAGGCGTTGCTCCTCGCAACCGCGGCGGAACTGCCCGTAAACGTCGGCGACATCGACGGCATTCGGGCGGCGGTGTCGTCGGTGATCGACGACGAGGACCTCGCGGTCGTCCGGATCGTCGGCGTCGATCGGGAGACGCTGTTCTCGTACGCGGCCCCCGGGACGGTCGCGTCGGATCGCTTCGCCACCGTTGCGCCTATCTCATCGGCGGGCGGGTCGCTCGGCCTCGACGGTATCGCAGACGACACGGGGGATGTCGCGGGGTACGTCGAGCTGGCGTTCTGCCAGGACGAGCTCGAGGCTGCCCAGGCGAGCCAGACCCGGGCGCTGACCTGGATGGGCGTCGCGCTCGGCGGAGCGAGCGTTGCGCTGCTGCTCCCGATTCTGCGGAACGTGGTCATCCGTGTGGAAAATCTGACGCGGTCGAGTGAACGGATCGGTCTCGGTGACCTCTCGGCGCCGATCAACGATGACTCCAACGACGAGATCGGTCGCCTTGCCGACGTGATGGAATCGATGCGGCGATCGATCGCGGACCGTGAGCGGGCGCTTGCGCGCGCGAACGCGTCGCTCGCCGAACGCGTGGCGGAGCGCACGACGGAGCTGCGGGTCGCCTCGGCTCGTCTCGAGTCGATCTTCCAGGCCGTCGGCGAGGGCATCTTGCTCGTCGGCCCGACGGGTCGTGTGCAGGAGGTGAACCCCGAGTGCGCGATGCTCTTTGCGATCACGCCCGAGCGTCTGGTCGGGCGCCCGGTCGAGGAGATCGCTCTGCGATGGATCAACGTGTTCGAAGAGGAGATCCGATCCGATCCGCTCGGGGTGGAACGGACGCGGGAAACGGGCGATCCCTGCCGCGAGGCGATCGTCGGCGTGGAGCGGGCGCCGGGCGAGATCCGTTGGGTGTCGGTCAACACAGCCTTCCTCGACGCGACGAACGACCGCGACGAGCTGGTGGTCGTGAGCCTCGCGGACATTACCGACGCTCGGCACGCGGCGATCGCGGCGCATGCGGCGAGCCAGGCGAAGAGCGAGTTCCTCGCGAACATGAGCCACGAGATCCGCACGCCGCTGACGGCGATCCTCGGCTTCACCGATCTGCTCGAGAGCGACGAGGCGGACGTGGGCGACGCGGTCCGGACGATCCGCTCGAACGCGGACCATCTGCTTGCGATCCTCAACGACATCCTCGACATGTCGAAGATCGAGGCGGGGCGCCTCGCGGTCGAGCGGGTCGAGATGGAGCCTGCGGCGATCGTGTCGGATGTGGTGTCGCTCATGTCGGGCCGCGCCAAGGGCAAGGGCGTGGGGCTCGTCGCGACCGCGGAGACGCCCGTTCCCGTCGCGATCCGATCGGACCCGACGCGCGTGCGGCAGATCCTGATGAACCTGGTCGGCAACGCGATCAAGTTCACGGAGATCGGGACGGTGACGATCCTCGTATCGACCGACGTCGACGCGAAGCGGATCCGTTTCGCGGTCGAGGACACGGGGATCGGCATGACCCCCGATCAGCGCGCCGCGATCGAGCGGTTCGAGGCGTTCACACAGGCCGATGCGTCGACGACACGGAAGTTCGGCGGGACGGGTCTCGGGCTGCGGATCTCCTATTCGCTCGCCCGTCTGCTCGGCGGCGGGATCAAGATCGAATCGACCGAGGGCGTCGGGAGCCGGTTCATCGTGACGCTCGAGACCGGTCCGCTCGACGGTGTCGAGATGGTCGAGGGTCGTGACGCGGTGCGTCCGCGACGCGTGCCGCCGCCGGCGGTCGCGCCGTTGCCCGCGGGCGAGAAGCCGCTCGACGGCGTGCGGGTGCTCCTTGCCGAGGACGGCGCGGACAACCAACGGCTCATCGCCTTCCACCTCAAGCGAGCGGGCGCGACGATCGAGATCGCAGACAACGGGCGCCTCGCCGTCGATCTGCTCGAGTCCCGAGGGTGGGACGCGTTCGACGTGATGCTCATGGATATGCAGATGCCCGTGCTCGACGGCTACGGCGCGGCTTCGCTCCTTCGTGAGCGTGGGTGCACGCTCCCGATCATCGCGATCACGGCCCACGCGATGGCGGGCGACCGCGAGCGCTGCGTGCAGGCGGGGTGCTGCGACTATCTCGTCAAGCCGATCGATCGCGCGATGCTCATCGAGACCTGCGCAAAGTGGGGCACGGAACGCGGCGAAGCGAGGGCCGCGTGAGCGTCGCCGTTACTCCATGGCTTCGATCGCCTCCGAGGCCGCTCGGCAGTCGTCTCGGCTCAGCAACCGGGCGACCCGATCGAGTCGTTCGTCATCGAGGTCGCCCCGCCGGCGGAGTTCGAGGAGCCGAGCGGGCAGGCGCAGGTCGTCGGCGGTGAAGGTGAAGCTCTCGCCGATCTCGCGGCGCCGAGCTTCCTGGATGATCTCGAGGAACAGGTAGCCGAACTCGTGCGTGGGCTCGATGACGGTTCCCTCGCCGTAGTCGTTCCAGGTCACGAGCTGCACGATCGGTGAGCCGCTGCGCATGGCGGCGCCCAGGGTCTCGCGCAGCGTCGCGCCGTCGCGGTGCTCGACGGTGGGGTAGTGGTGGGCGTAGACGTCGCGGAAGCCGGGCAGGGCCGAGACGATCACGCGATCCGGATCGTCGGAGGTATGGGTGAACACGCCCTGCAGGCGTCTCGCGATCTCGTCCTCGGTCGGGTCGTTCTTCCAAACGTCCTGGTGGACCCAGGTGAACCCGCCATCGGCGCCGATGCCCTTCCAGAGGTGGTGCAGCGCGAAGAACATGGGTCGCGGCGAG
This sequence comes from Phycisphaerae bacterium, assembly GCA_002706885.1. Lineage (GTDB taxonomy): Bacteria > Planctomycetota > Phycisphaerae > Phycisphaerales > UBA1924. Next base: position 16,144 of record PAKY01000115.1, on the reverse strand, counting down.
ATCGAGCCGAGCGCGTCGTTCCACGGCTCGGCGTCCTTGACGTAGATCGGTCCGAAGTCGAGCAGGAGCGGTCGATCGTCGACACGGACGTGGCGTGGGTCGTTGAACCAGTGCTCATCCATCCACGCGAACGTCTCGCGCAGGCGTTCCGTGACGCCGTCCGGTTCGACCCGACCCTTCTCGACGAGCTGTTCGATCGTGCGGTCCTCGAAGCACGTCGCAAACTTCATCCCGACGTCGTCGATCTCGTCGAAGATGACCTTCGTCGCCTCGTGGTTCAGCCCGTAGTCGTGGAGGTCGGTGATGCCGTACCAGTCAACGATGACGCCATCGATGCCCGCTAGCTTCATCTGGAGCAGGTGGCACTCGATAACGTCGGGGTCCGAAGAGTCGTACACCCCGATCAGCGGGTGGAAGTTCGACCAGATGTCGGGCAACCCCTCGTCGTTGGTCTTCGTGGGGTCGTGCTGCTTCTCCCAGCCCGTCCAGTGCCCGCCCCAGTTCCCGCTGACCTCGGGCGTCTGGTACCAGGGCATGTAGTGCATGAGCAGGAGCTTGGGCTCCGTGTCGGATCCTTCCGCCGCCGCGAGAGGCGTCCCGCTGAGCGCGAGCAGGGCGACGGCGACGCTCGCGAGTGGACGCATCAATCCTCGCCGTCCCGGATCGCGTCCGGCGCGAGCTGATGCCAGCCCCAGGAGTTGAACCGCGCCGATGAGCCCTCGTTCTCGTTGCCGTTCGATGGCACGCCGGTCTGGCGGTTGCCCGACGGGCGGTCGTGGCCGCGGGAGAAGATGTTGTCCTGCGTGTTGAAGATGCGTCCGAACTGCGTCGCGCCGATGACCGCGCTGTTCTCGCTCGTCACGTGCCCGTCGTTCCACGTCACGCCCATCTGGAACCGCCCCGGGTTCTCGGAGAACATGCCGATGAGGTTGCCAGCCTCATACTCCCGGCTCGCGTCGACCATCCCGAAGAGGCGATCGGAGATGACGGGCGTGAGAGCGTTCATGGTGTTGCGCCACGCGTCCTTAGCGTCCATGTGGTAGTCGATCGCCGGGGGGTTTGGCGGATCGCCGAGTTCGTTGAGGGCGTACGAGTAGTTCACCCAGGTAAAGCCGGTGTTGTTCTCTTCGTACTCCGCCTGCAGCATCGGCGTCCACGGCGTCCGTTCCTGCCGCTCGGCGGGATGGATCAATTCTTCCCCGGGAAGGTACTCGAGACGCACCATCTCGGAGAACCGCACTTGGGGATAGGTTCCCACGGGGTTTGAGAACTCACTCGGGAATCCGGCGGGCGCGGTGGCGGCCGCGATGAGGTCGTACCTTGGATTGCCGGAGTTGTCAGTTTCCCACGGGTCGATCCAACGCTGGCTCTGTCCGTCATACCCCGGGTACCAACCGCGGTTCGTCTCCGCGTGCATCGCCAACCCCGTGTGCTGGCTCCGCTGCTGGACCTGATTCACCACCACCTGCGCCGAGAGGCGAGCCTTGCCCAGCGCGGGCAGCAGGATCCCGATCAGCAACGCGATGATCGCGATCACCACGAGCAGTTCGATCAGCGTAAAGCCGTGATCCCGGCGAGCGATGCAGGCAGTGTCCCGTTTCATGACTGGCCCCTTGACGCGGAAAGATGAGACCGCTTTTGGATGATTCTATAGCGTCAGTGCACTAAAAACAACGCTTTTAGGCGTGATCGCCGTTCATCTGGTGAAAATCCGCGTCGCCGCCCGAACAAAGGGGGCCTGCAAACGTTCTCGGAACCTGGGAGGCGTTCCGCAACGCGGTTTGCTTCGAGTTGTAGAGCACGCAAGCTATACTTTGAGTCGGAGAGCTGGCGGGCGCCAGAAGCCCGGCCGGAACGCGAGCCCATGCCACGACAGCCGGTGTTTACCGAAGTCATGGACGCCCTGGAGCGCCGTATCGCCTCGGGCGAGTACATGCTCAAGGATCTGCCGGGTGAGCGGAAGCTGGCCGAGCAGTTCGGCGTGAGCTATATGACCGCCCGCAAGGCCGTCCTCGAACTCGTCGAACGCGAGATCCTCGCCCGCCGTCCCAACGGCTCGCTCGTCGTCCATCCTGGACTTGAGGCGCGGCAGGCCCGTCTCCGCGTGGCGTTGCTCACCCCCGCATTCCCCGCCGAACACCTCCTCCGGCTCCGCGCGGGCGTCGCGCGTGCGACCGATCGACGCGGCGTGCAATCGAGAGCGTTCGAGTACGTCCACTGGGACGACGCGATCGTTCGCGAGGCGATCGACGGCGCCGACGGCCTTTTCGTCATCCCGAGCACGGAGCCGATCCCCCCGAGACTCCTTCGCGACTTTGCGGCGCCCGGCGCCAAGGTCGTCTTCCTCGACGGCGACCTGACCGACCAGGGCATCCCGTCGGTCAAGCTCTTCGCGCCCGCGCACCTCGAGCTCATCTTCGAGCACCTGTGGGAGCTTGGGCATCGGCGCATCGACTGCCTCAACACGCAGGGCCGGAATGGTGAGATCGATCATCGCATCGACGACTGGCGGACCTGGCTCGAGCGGCGCGGCGGCGAAGGTGAACTCTTTGACGATCCGACGCCGCCCTACGAGGACACCACCTCGCGGGCGCACGAAGCGATGCGCCGGGTGCTGAGCGAACGGCGCGACCGCCTCAGCGCCCTCGTCTGCACCACGCAGCCCGCAGCGGTCGGCGCGATGCGAGCCTGCCGCGACGTCGGCGTCGAGGTCGGCGTGGACGTCTCGATCTGCACGATCAACAACGAGCCGACCGGTCGCTACTTCTGCCCCTCGCTGACAGGCCTCGAGATGCCCGACATCGAGCCGCTCCTCGAGCCGGCTCTCGGGTGGTTCGCGTCGAGCGACGAGTCGTGGCCCGACGACCTGCGCATCAGCCCCGCGTCGCCGATCCTCTTTACGGGCGAATCAACCGGCCCCGCGCGGCGATAACGCTCGTCCGGCGCAAAGGAGAACCCCGCCGCGATCCGCTCCATTGAGAGGATCGCGACGGGGCTCAGGGTGTGTCCCGTTGTCCGCGTTCGATCAGCGGCGGCGACGGACGGCGGCCAGCCCGCTCATGCCGAGCAGCGCCACCGCGCCGGGAGCGGGGACGAGATCGATCTGGAGCGCGTTGAGGTAGCCCTGGCCACCGTTCGCGCCCTGGAAGCGGATGTAGATGATCCCATCCGCCTGCGGCGCGATGTTGGTCAGGGTCACCGTCGTGTCCTGGTTGTGGTCGTTGCCCGTGCCGACGAACAGGTCGGCGCCAAAGAGCTCGTTCGCGAAGGTCGAGTCGGTGACCGAGTAGCGCGTCACGTCGTCGCTGTTGAACTTGTGCGAGCCGAAGAAGGTGATGTCGTACGTCTGGTTGACGTCGAGGTTCTGGATCTGGAATCCCGAATCGACATAGAAGTCGTACACGGCCTCGTCGATGCCGAGGTTCCCGAGCGCCGCGGCGTTGTACACCGTGTCCGCCGGGCCGTTGATCGTCGTGTCGCCCGCGGGGCCGTTGAACGAGTCCTCGCCGCCCGTGTAGCTGAAGCCGAAGTCCACGGCCGTCGTGGCGCCCGTGATGTCGGCGATGTTCTCGTAGAACGCGCCGCCCCAGACGCTCGTCCAGTGGTTGCCGTTGCCGTCGGGCGAGCTCACGCTCGCGCCGCGGAAGCTCTCGTCGCTCCCGATGTCGATGAGCCAGGTGTCGGCGCCCGCGGCCGCTGCGAGGGCGGTCGTCGCGATCGCGGCGACCTTCGTGCTGAACTTCATGATGTTCTCCTCTCTGCTTTCATGTCTCAGAACCGATCCAGAAACGCAACGTCGCGGGCTACTCCCCCGCGGCGCCATCGAAGAAGGTCTCGGCGTCGCGGCTGTCCACGACGCCGTTGTTGTCAAAGTCAGCGATACCGAGCTCCGACGCGCGGACGGCGCCGATCGCGGCCTCGCTCGTGAACTGAACCTCGCCAGCGCTCGCGACGAGGCGGTACAGCCCCGTGTCGGCGGCGCCGCTCGCGACGACGGTCAGCGTGTCGGAACCGGAACCCGACACGCGACCGTCGTCTGCGAGCGTTGTCCCGTCGCGCTCCCAACGCAGCTCGAAGCCCTCGGCGCCCTCGCGGAGCGGAGCGCTGAAGACGAGCGTGCCCCCCGCGTCAACGACCGTCGACTCAGGGGCTCCCTCGAAGACGTCGCCCGAAAGGACGAACAGCGAGGCCCGCGCGGCCGAGATGTCGCCATCGCTCAGGTACGTCGCGATCGCGTCGAGCGTCTCGTCGGACGCTTCGCCCGCCTTCCGCAATGCGTAGAGCTCGGCGGGGAGGCGGAGGTCATCGGTCGTGAACGTGAACGAAGCGCCTGCCTCCGAGCGCCGAGCGTCCTGAACGATCTCCAGGAACGTGTAGCCAAACTCGCGCGTGGGCTCGATCATCGTGCCCTCGCCGTAGTCGTTCCATGTGACGAGCTGGATCACGGGCCACCCCCCGTTCATGCCCACGCGGAGCATGTCGCGGAGTGTGTCGCCGCCGCGGTAGGGGATGTCCGGGAGACTCTCCGCGTACACGTCGTTGAACCCGGGGTTCGCCGAGACGATCACGCGGCTCGTGTCGAACGAGTACGAGCGGAAGTAGTTGCGGATCCGCGCATCGATCGTCGCCTGCGACGGGTTCCTGTCGAAGACCGACGGCTGCACCCAGGTGAAAACGCCGCTCTCGGGCGTGAAGCCGGTGAGGTGGGGGAGCGGACGGAAGTCGGGGCGTGTCGGAACCGAAGACAGCGCCGCTTCCCACGGCGCGTTCTGCTGCACGGTGATCGGGCCGAAGTTGAGCACGAGCGGACGCCCGTCGAAGTGGAAGTAGTTCGGCTCGACGAACCAGTTGTCGTGCATCCACTGGAACGTTGTCACGAGGTCCGAGGTGATGTCCGACGGATCGAGCGCCCCGGGCTGAGACGAGGGGAGCCCCGTTCGCAAGCCGATCGTCCGGTCCTCGAAGCAGACCGCGAAGCTCATCCCGAACCGTTGGGTCGCCTCGAAGAGCGCTTCGGTCGCGACATGGATGCTTGGGTAGTCGACCGCGTCGGAGATCCCGTACCAGTCGACGATCACGCCGTCGATGCCCGCAAGCTTCATCTGGAGCAGATGGCACTCAAGGGCTTCTGGGTCGGACGAGTCGTAGGGATGGATGATCGGGTAGTAGTTCGACCAGATGTCCCGCCGCCCGTCGGGTCCGATGATCGAGTTCGGGTTCGCTTCACCCGCGAAGCCGGTCCAGTGAGAGCCCCAGTAGCCGCGGATCTCGGGCGTGACGTACCACGGCATGTAGTGCGCGAGCAGCGTCGTGTCGGTCGGCTGCGCCCCGGCGGGCGCGCACAGCGCCCCCGCCGAGACGACCGAAAGGAGAAGGCACGAGACATGCTTCATCAGGATCTCACCGCCAAAGACGCTCACGGCGCCGAGGCCTCGATGAACAGCAGGGCGTCGAAGATGTCGACGACGCCGTTGAGGTCCAGGTCGAACGCGCCGGCGCTCTGACGCACGCCGCCGACCGCGGAATCGGACGAGACCGGCACGCCGCCGACGGTCGCGACCACGGTGTACGCGCCGACGTCCCCGACGCCCGCGCCCGTGATCGTGAGCGTGTCGCTCGTCGATCCGGAGACGCGCGGGTTGTCGTCGGTGAGCGCTGCGCCGTCACGGCGCCACGCGTACGTCACGGCGCCCGCGTTCGAGGTCGCGGCGGCGTTGAACACGAGCGTTCCACCCGCGTCAACGATCGCGTCCTGCGGCTGCATCGTGAACGCGACGTCGGGGACGCGCGAGCCGATCTGGATCTCGAGGGCGTTCAGCACGCCGAACTCGCCGATCGGGGCGCCCATCCCATCGACGGGGATCGAGATGTCGATCTTGATCACGTTCGACGTTCCGGGCGTCACGTCCGTGATCTCGACGATCGTGTTGTCGTTGCCAAACGAAGCGCCATCGGAGCCGGTGTTCGGCCCGCCGGTCTGCAATTCGACCGTCTGCGCGCCGTTTCCGCCCGTCACGGTGTAGCGAGCGAAGCCGTCCTGGCCCGAGATCCGGCTCCCGAAGAAGCGGAAGTTGTACGTCTCGTCGGGGTTGCAGTTCGCCATGTCGAACTGCACCGTGCCCTGAGCGGTCTGGAGGGCGGTGTCGATGAAGACGTAGTCCTGCGTCGCGCTCGCGATACCGAGCTCGCCCAGGAAGAACGAATTCGGGTTGAGCAGGCCGTCCGCCGGATCGACGAACGTCGCGCCGACGTTGAAGCCCACCGCGGCGCCGAAGAACAGCGCCGGTCCGAACGAGCCGAAGGCGCGGACGGGCGCGTTGTTCGCGTCGACGAGCGAGAGGCCTCGGCCGGGAACGAAGTTGTTCCACCGGTTGCCGTTCGCGTCGTTGCCGAGCGTCTCGGCCTCGGCGCCGCCGATCGCGTCGGGGCCGAAGTCGATGAGGACGCTCTGCGCGGTCGCCGCGCCCGCGAGCGCGATCGCCGCGGCCGCCCCGAGCAGCCTGGCGTTCCTGTTGTTCGTGTGCGGGTTCATCTGATGACTCCCTCGTGTCGGCGCGAGCGTGTCGTCGCGCGGTGAATCGTGTGGTGCTCTCTTCTGTGCTTCGATGGTCGGTTCGATCACGGGGCGCCCGCGGCGCCGAGGATGTCCAGGACGTCGAACGAATCGGTCGCGCCGTCGGCGTTCGGGTCGGTGTCCACCGGACCCTCCGTCACGGCGCCGACCACCGCCACCGAGCTCGCGACCGTCGCGCCCTCGGTGACGACCAGCTCGTACGACCCCGCGTCGCCCGCGGTCACGTCGCTGACGGTCAGGATCCGCGTCCGGGCGCCGCTGACGCGCGGCCCGTCAGCGAGGTCGACGCCGTCCCGACGCCACTGGTACGACATCGCGTCCGCTCCGAGCGCCGTGCGAGCGAGCGCGTCGAACACGAGCGTGCCGCCCGGGGACGCGATGTCGCTCTGCGGCTGGAGCGTGAAGACGACCGGGTCGAGCCCTGAGACGGCCTGGACCTCGACAGCGTTGAGGATGCCAAAGTCGCCCGCCTCGCGGATGAGCTCGATCGTGATCACGCCGTTCACGTCCGGCTGGATCCCGAAGAACTCGACGAATCCCGTCGAGTTGATGTTCCCGACGCCGCCCGGACCCGCGCCGGGGCCCGAGGTTTGGAGCGTGTCGGTCATCGACCCGTTCGCGCCGCTGACCGTGTACCGAGCGGTGCGTTCTTCGGTGAAGGTCTCGGCGCCGAAGAGGCGGATGTTGTACAGCTCGCCCGCGGCGCAGTTCGAGAGCTCGAACGCGACCGGGCTGGTGGTCTCATCCGCGAAGACGTAGTCCCACGTCGCGCTGCGGACCGCGAACACGCCGAGGATGTCGCCGTCCGGGTTCCGCAGCCCGTCGGTCGGCTCGACAAACGTCGCTCCGACCGAACTTCCCTCGGCGACCCCGAAGAACAGCCCCTCCGTCGTCCCGTTCCCCGCCGTGTCGACGAGCGCGACGCCCGACCCCGGCGTGAAGTTGTTCCACACATTCCCACTGGCGTCGGGCGTAAGCGTCCTCGCCTCCTCGGGCGGGTTGTTCACATCTTCGGGCCCCAAGTCGATCAGGAACGACTGGGCGCCCGCGGTCCCCGCGGCGAGAAACGCCGCGAGCGCCGCTGTCAGCGTCTTCGGGTTGTTGAGCGTCATCGGATGATCCCTCCGGAGTGTGCGGCGGTCGGCCCGCCCGTTCAGTTCTCACGCGCGGCGGCGTGCGCCCCGCGTTCGTTGTTGTCGTGATCCCTCGCGCCGAGGCTCCGTACCCGCATCTCCATCGCGTTGAGATACGCGTACGTCCCCTCGACGACCGTCATGTCGATGAAGACCTGTCCGAACCGGTCGGGCGAGATGCCCGACACCTCGGCGATCTCCCCGTCGTTGCCGGCGTAGGCCCCGTCCGACCCGACGCCCTCGCCGGTCGTCGTCAGCGTCGCCTTGCCGCGGTTCGAGCCAAACACTCGAAATTCGGTCGCCCGCGTCTCGCTCGGATCCACGCGCGAGCCGAAGAAGCGGAAGTCGTACGAGCCCTCGGGGTTGAGCCCGGTCAGCATGAACCCGCCGCCCGCGTCGTCGTTGCCCCCGCCCCAGCGGTCGTCGGCGCTGCTGAAGAAAAAGTCCTGCGTGGCCGTCGCGACCGCGAGATCGCCGAGCCGATCCGCGTCGGGCTCGGCCAGCCCGCCGTTGCGGACTCCATTGGTCGCAAACCCGCCCGTGATGACCATCCCGACCCCCGTCGGCTCGCCGTTCGAGTCCACCAACCCCGCGAGGTGCTCGCCCGCATTCACCGCGACGTTGCCCTTGGCCTCGTGCCAGTTGTTCCAGTGGTTCCCGTTCGTGTCGGCGCCCGTCGTATGGGCGCCGTCCTCGGCGTTGCTCGGGCCGAAGTCAAAGAGAATCGACGCCCCCGCGCCCGGAGCATCCGGATTCGGCTGGTACGCCTTGTTCGGCTTCACGACCGCCTCGACGTTCGGGCGGATCAGTGAGGTCCAGAACCGATATCCCTTGCGGTTCAGGTGCAGGTCGTCGACGTACATCCCGCTGAACGCCTCATCATCGGGCCCGCCGAGGTCGTAGAACGCGCTTGGCAGATCGATGAAGTGAAGTCGCTCGCCCTGTGCGCACAACTCCGAGATCCGGGCGTTCGCTTCGTCCCGCGCGTCCTTGCTCGCCTCGTTCCCGATCGTCGACGTCACGCCGAGGTAGAACACCTCGACTCCCGGCTGCTCGCCATGGACCTTCTCGATGAATGCCTCGAAGTCCTCGACGAGCTCGTCCGCCGGCTGACCCGAGTTCAGGTCGTTCGCGCCCGCCCAGACGACGATCGCCGAAGGCTTGTACGGGAGGACGATCTCGTCCGCGTACTGATTGACGTGATCGAAATGGCAACCGCCGTACCCACGCTGGATGACGCGGTAGTCGTCAAAGTCCCGCGTGAGCTGTTCCCACCGCCGGATGCTCGAACTGCCGATGAACAGAATCGCCCCAGCCTCGGGCGGATCGAGCCGATCCTGCGCGGTCCAACGAGCGATCTCGCCCGCGTACGGCTGTTCCGCGACGGCCGTGGGCGCAGCGACAGCCGTCAGCGCGATGGCGCACATCAGCGAGGGATGGATGAAGATGCTTTCAATACGGCGCATGAAACGCGTCCCCTGATCTGACGGCACTCAAAGTATGGCACAATCGCTATGACAATGCAACGTGAAAACCCTTCCAGCCGCCTTGGAAGTTGCGATTGTCCGATCAAAACACGGACACGCTGTCCGCAAACGTCGTCCTACCTCTGGTTACCGGACCCCCGCCGCTGGCGCCGTTTGCAGGCGGCCCGTGGATGAGGCTTCGTCGGTCCGATCTTGTCCATCGCGACATGCGGTTGAGTGTCGCCGACGGCTCGCTCTATGCCCTGATGGTGGGGCTCGGCGAAAGCTACATCGTTGCCTTCGCGCTCGCGGTCGGCATGAACGGGAGCGAAGCCGGCCTCCTGACGCCCATCCCCCAACTCGGTGGAGCCGCTCTCGGGCTGCTCCTCCCGTGGGTCGTCGCGTCGATCGGATCGATCCGCGCCGTGACCGCGTCCCTCGTCTCGCTTCAGGCAACGGCGATGATGGCGTTCGCCGTGATGGCGCTGATGGGTCAGTTCTGGGGCGCCGGGGTCGTCCCCCCGTGGCTCATCTTTGTCGTCGCTGGCCTCTATTGGTCGGCCGGCCTCGCCGCCGGCCCCGCGTGGATGACCTGGGCCACCGACATCTTCCCGCGAGCCATGCGTCCGCGGTTCATGGCGTCTCGCGCGAGGGCCCACAACATCTGCGTCATCGCGGGCATGGTGACGGGGGGTCTGGTGCTCGGGCGAGGCGGCGACGGCGCGGGCGCGGAGGACATGCTCGCCTACGCGATCGTCTTCGGCGTTTCGGGCGCCCTCCGATTTGTGTCGTCTTGGTGCATGCGAGCGCAGTCCGAGCCCCACCCCATCCCTCGTGGCCACCGTCACGTCGCGTGGCCCGAGTTCCTGCGAAGTCTCCATCGCGAGCAGGGCGGCGTCGTCGTTGGCTACATGCTTGCCTTCAGCTTCGCTACCTCCGTCGCCGTTCCCTTCTTCGCGCCCTATATGCTCGAGTCCGATCAACTCGCGCTCACCTATCCCCAGTTCATGACCATGATTGCGACCGCGTTCGTCACGCGATCGATCGTTCTGCCCACACTCGGCGGCATCGCCAACCGCCTCGGCGCCAAACGCGTCATGCTGATCGGCGCCATCGGTACCGTGGCGCTGCCGAGGCTCTGGCTCATTTCGTCTTCGTTCGAATGGCTCCTCGCCGTACACGCGTTGACGGGCGTCCTTTGGGCGTGCTACGAGCTCGCGACGCTTCTCCTGCTCTTCGACACCGTCCCGCAATCGCGCCGCGTCGCGGTGCTCTCGAAGTTCGCGCTGCTCAATGGCGTCGCGGCAGCCAGCGGCGCCGCGGTTGGGGCGCTCATCCTCGGGCGGGTCGATCAGTCCGAGCGCGGCTACGCGCTCCTCTTCGTGATTTCGTCGATGTTTCGACTCCTGGCGCTCCCTCTGGCGATGCGAAGAAACCGAACGGCCGATGCGAGCGGATGGCGATAGGCCGACGCTATCTGTTCCGTGCAATCCATGAACGCGTTCGGTCGAGTGGCGCGGTCGAGTCCGGTCCGGTCGATGGGTCAGACTGCTGCCCTCCCGACCTTCGGGGAGTGAAGCGACGCTGCTCCGCTCAAGCCGTCCACGCGCCCGCGATCACGTATCTGTCAACGCTTTTCCGTCTAAGGCGAACGCCGATCATCGGTTCCGTCGACGGCTCCGACTAGATATAAGAATACTATATAAGTTCTTCACGATCTTGGTTGTTTCTTAATCGCTATTTCGCGACTGAAAAGAAGCCGTTTCTATCTTCCCGGTGTTTACTGAGCGTGGGGCGTCCAAGCCGAGCCGCCCACGCCAATCCACCCGCCGTCGCGTTGAACGCTCGTCCCGAAGCCCGGGCCGTCGCTGCGCGATGGCTCTGCTCCCCTCGTGCTCGAAGGGACGCCACGCCCGGCCGCGTCGGCCGATCGCGGGACGTCTCAGTTGCAGTAGGAGATCGCGGAAGATGAAGATCACGAAGAACATCATGGCCCTTCTCATGGTCGCGGGCGCCGCCGCTTCGGTGTGCGCGCAGGACTCCGTCTCGAGCCTCGGCACGGGCCTCCCGGGCGACGGCCCCGACGCCTTCGCAGCGGCCGACCAGATTGACAACTACATCGTCGATCTCGTCCCCTTCAGCACGAGCTGGGGCACCCGGTTCGGCCTCGGCCACCTGCACAAGAGCCCCAACGTCGACGGACCGATGGGCTTCTTCGGCAGCCTCATCTCGGCCCAGGCCATCAGCGCCGACACCATCATGACCTCGCTCGACGACGACTTCGCGTTCTGGGACACCGCTGGCCCGGGCGTCGGCGCCAACAACTCGGCCCCGACCACGCTCTCGATCGACCTCGATCGCGTCGTACAGCAGTCCGCGATCTTCTCGGGCTTCAGCAACGACAACAACACGATCAACGGCTCGGTCATCTGGATGAACTGCCGCGACGCGACCCGCCTCTATGTCAAGCGCGTCCTCGGCGCCAACAACGAGTCCGCGATCGGCGTCGGCGGCGCCGCCCAGCTCGGCGTCGGCGCGATCGACGCCGACGGCAACGCCTACTACCGCGCCGACGCCGGCTCGAGCCCGAGCATCAACAACCTCATCCGCACCCGTCTGTGCGACCGCGCCGACGCCACGTTCAACGTCCTCACGGGCGGCTCGGTCACCGCGAGCGACGCCGCCTCGACCGACATCCTCCTGACCGGCACGACCACGACGCACTCCATCCCGCAGGCGATGCCCGAGTCGATCTTCGGCGGCAGCGGACTCGTCGCGGCGCCGAACTTCTCGAGCCAGTTCGTCTTCGGCGGGGCCTCCCCGCTCTCAACGAGCACCGATCACCTCTTCGGCGCTGGCGCCGCGAGCGCCGTCGATCAGCGCGGTGGCCTCGCCCTGACCCCCAACACCTTCGCCGGATTCGCGACCCCGGGCGTTGCCACCATGGCCAACCTCGCCAAGGGCGGCGCCCCGCTCTCCGGTGAGACCGAGACCATCAACGTCTTCGCCGTGGACGCCTCGGGCGCCCCGATCGCCGCGAGCCGCCGCCTCTACGACCCCAGCAACACGACCATCACCGACAACAGCAACAGCTTTGTCCTGAACACCACCAACGGCCTGTCGGTCCATCACTACAGCCAGACCGCCTTCCTCGGCGGCTCGGCCCAGGTCGATGTCCAGGTCGTTCCGGGCACGACGATGGCGGGCGGCGACCTCATCGCCGCCGTGACCCTCGCCGAGAACCAGTCCAGCCGCTTCGACCAGGACCCCGACAACTACATCGTCGCCTTCCGCGAGACCCCGGGCGGCGTCGTGCAGGAGACCCTCGTCGCCTACGCGAGCTTCGTCCAGGGCAACAAGGAGATCCTCAACGGAGCCGGCGGCACGGCGATCGGTGAACTGCTTCCGATCGACGTCGCGTTCGCGGGCCAGACCGGCCCGTCGTTCTCCGCCCCGTCGATCGACTCCGCCGGCAACGTGTGGTTCGTGGCCCCGTTCCAGCTCGACGCGGAGGACGACGCCGACGTTGGCCTCTTCCGCGCCGTCTACGACCCGACCGATTTCTCGTACGACCTCGAGCTCGTGATCCGCGCCGGCTTCGGCACGGGAACCACGCTCACGGGCGCCAACTCCGGGGTCCCATTCCAGATCCAGTTCATCAGCATCTCCGACTCGAACTCGATCTCGTCCGGCGCGTTCTGGTCGAGCAACGTCTCCAACGCCGCGGCCCTCGGGCAGGATCCAGCGAACCTCTCCCCCGCCGACCCCAACACCAACGGTGGCGTGGTCGTGTCGGTCGACATCGTCTACGACGTCGACGGCGACGGTGACTTCGAGGACCCGACCGCGGGCGGCGGCAACGCCAGCAGCCTCGACGAGTCGTACAACTCGCTGATCTACATCGGCGCCATGACCAACTACGAGCCGGGCTGCAACCCCGCCGACATCGCGGCGCCCTTCGGAGCCCTCGACGTCGGTGACACCACGGCGTTCCTCCAGGCCTTCGGAGCGCAGAACCCGCTTGCCGACTTCAACTGCGACGGCATGTTCGACATCGCCGACAACGTCCTGTTCCTCCAGGCGTTCGGCGCTGGCTGCCCCTGATCTGATCGTCTGAGATCATCCCTCTTTGTTCAGGCCCGCCCGCGATCACCGTCGCGGGCGGGTCTTCCGCAACGCCGGCGAATCGCCAATGGGCGTTACGACCACGACTCGACAAGCCGCGCGCCGTCCGACGGAACGATGTGCCGCAGCGTCGCGTTGCGTCCGACGCGCTCCGCGTATGCAGGCGCCACCCGCTCCATCAGACGCTCGCCCGACCCGGGACGGATCAGCGCCACGAGCCACCCGCCGAACCCGCCCCCTGTCATGCGCGCGCCGAACACGTCGTCGCTCGCATTGACGAGCTCAGCCAGAACGTCGATCTCGTCGCACGACACGCGGTACGTCTCCGACAGCGAGCGATGGCTCTCGACCATCCGCTCGCCGGCGGCCTTGAGATCGCCCGCCGCAAGAGCGTCGATGAACCGAAGCACACGGTCGTTCTCGGAGGTGACATGCAGCACCGCGTCCCGCTGGTCGCTAGGGAGCGAGCCGATCCGCTCGTCCGACGTGTCGACATCGCGGAGCGAACGCACACCCAGTGACGCGGCCGCCCCTTCGCAGGATGCGCGACGTTCGGCGTACGCGCTCGTCGTGTGTGAGTGTCGGACGTCGCTGTCGATCAGAACGAACTCGGCTACATCTCTGTTCGGCAGCTCGGCTCGTTCGATATCCATCGTCCGACAATCGATCCGGACCGCGTGATCGGTCGCGCCGAACACCGACGCGAGCTGGTCGAGCAGCCCGCACGGCATGCCCGCGTAGTTGTTCTCCGCCGCTTGGCACGCTCTCGCGAGATCCACGCCGTCGATCGACGCGTCCCACAGCCCCTTCAACGCCATCGCCACGCTCACCTCGAGCGCCGCCGAGCTCGAAAGACCGCTCCCGAGGGGCACGCTGCTCGCGATGGCCATCCGCGCGCCGCGAGATGCGGGTCGCATCGCGCGGCTCGCCGTCTCGAACGTGCCGATGGCGTACCGCGCCCACCCGGGCTGGTCATTGAGATCGTCCGGCTCGATCGGTCCATCGACCTCGAGCCGGGTCGACTCGTTGAAGTCCGCCGCGACGACCTCGAGCGACGCCGCCTCCGCCGAACCGACGGCGCAGGCGCATCCGATCGACAGCGCGATCGGAAGCACGAACCCCTCGCAGTAGTCCGTGTGATCGCCGATCAGGTTCGCCCGCCCCGGCGCGAACGCCACGCGCGTCGGCATCTCGCCGAACGCCTCGCGATACGCGTGAACGGCTCGCTTGATCGGATCAATCGTGGCGGTATCGCTGGCGTGCTCGGTCATCGATGCAATCTCTCAGGTCAGGAGTGGGGGGCGTTTCCGCTCGCGCTCAGGACAAAGCTTCCGCGCCGAGCGTGACGACCATATTGTGGCGGTACCTCTGGCCCGGGCGGAGTACAGGTCCGTCCCAGTCGGGCACATTGACGGCATTGGGATAGAACTGCGTTTCCAGGCAAACGCCCCCGAGCGGGCCGTACCGCGAGCCACCCTTGCCGGGACCCGTCTTCCCGAGAAACCCGCCCGTGTAGAGCTGCACGCCGGGATGATCGGACGCAAGCGTCAGCGTGCGGCCCGAAGCCGGATCGCGAAGCTCAGCGACGGGCCGCAGAACGCCCGCCTCACCATCGACGACGAAGTTGTGGTCGTACCCGACCGTCGAGCCCGGCACACGCCCCAGATCCCGCCCGATCGCCTTGGCTTCTCGGAAGTCGAACGGCCCGCCATCGACGCGTTTGGTCGCCCCCGTCGGAATCGCCTCGTCATCGACAGGCGTGTACGACGAAGCGTGCAGCCTGAGCGTGTGGCCTTCCACCGAACCGCTCGCGTGCCCTCCAAGGTTCCAGTACGCATGCTGCGCGAGGTTGCACAGCGTCGGCGCGTTCGTCGTGGCGGTCATCTCGACCATGACAGCGTTGTCGTGCGTCAGTGTGTACGTCACCGAAGCCCGCAACGCGCCCGGATACCCCTCCTCGCCATCCACCGATACACGCGCGAATGTCACCGACGCGCCATCGATCGTCTCGTCCAGCGTCGCGTCCCAGACGTACCGATCGAAGCCGCGGTCGCCCCCGTGCAGGTGATGCCTCCCGTTGTTCGTGGCGAGCTTGTACACCGTGCCGTCGAGCTCGAAGCGTCCCGCCGCGATCCGATTCGCGCACCGACCCACGATGCTCCCGAAGAACACGTCCGACGCGACGTACTCATCGAGCGTGTCAAACCCCAGAACGATGTCGCTGAACGCCCCGTCCCGATCCGGAGCGTCGAGCCCGACGATCATCGCGCCGTAGTCGCTGAGCCGCAGCGTGACGCCCGTTCGGTTGCGAAGGGTGTAGAGGTGAACCGCCGACCCGTCGAACGCGCCCCAAAGTGTGACGGCCGCCGCCTGCGTCGGGTCGGTCTCGCGCTCAGTCACGATCAGAACTCCGGGCCAGCGTGGACAGGTATCGGGCAGCCCACGCGAAGCGGCCCGCGAGGCTGGTCGAAACGCCGGACACACCCGGTCGAAAGAGGCCGCGGTGGGATTCGAACCCACGAATCACGGATTTGCAATCCGTTCCCTTAGTCCACTCGGGCACACGGCCTTCGGCGTCGCAAACGAGCAACGCCAGCACGGACGCTATCGTGGATGGCTCGGCGGGTCAATCTGACGGGGCCACCGTCAAGCCGATTGGCGCCCGCGGTCGATGATCCTGCCCATGGAGCAGCGGACAGAGCCACGGATGGAGCAGCCGATGGATCAGCGCAGAACGCCGTTCAGCCTCCCGTGGGCCCGCTGGAGCCCGCGGACCGTCGCCGGCCTGCTGGCCCTCTCCGCCGGCGCCCTCACGGCGACCGCCGAGACCACGCCATCGGAGCCGT
>PAKY01000114.1 GCA_002706885.1 Phycisphaerae bacterium | reverse complement strand
TTTTAAAGCCAATAATGGCTAGGGCGTGCCAAGAATGGCGCCCACGCGCCGCTTATGGCGTCCTGACGCCAGAAATGGCTAAGGGGCGCCAGAAATGGCTGTCAGAAGCCAGACAATAGGCGGACGCTGGCTAAGTAGGTGTGGTGTTCTTGTATGTGTAGAGGCCCCAATACGGTTGAACTGCGGTCTTTATACGGAGCCAGGCTCATTTTTCAGTACGCCTCACGACCCAAAACGCCAGCAAACGCGAACAGTTCGACTTCGTACCGGCTAATGGACACGCTCAGGCGGGGTTTGCGCTCATACCCGTCGCCTGACCAAAAGGGAAAAGATGCGAAAAACAGCCTTTGCGAGCACAAGGCACTGACGGTTCTGTCGCTGCTGCGGTAGGGGTGATGCAGAAAGCGAAAATGCGTATTCAGCAGGGTGAAAACGCTCCGTTTTTGAAACGCTGTATCACACGCTGCACGGGGTCTGTATCACACGCTGAACGGGTGCCTTGTATCACATGCTGCACTGGGTAAAAATCAGTGCGAGTCTATTACGGGTAGAGTGATTGGGGTGATACACACCAAGCACACTGCCCGCTCGCCACCGTAGAATCTGAGCCTCCCAAAAGGCAGGAAATGGAGAGCCCGTGCAGCAGATCAGCGACAACATCAAAGAGCGTGCAATCGGGCTGATTTTGCGCTTCCTCAAGGATGAATCTCAGCCCGCCCAACCTGCCTCGTCACCGTCTGGTGGACCATCGGGTGTCGTGGGTAAATCGAGTGTCCCGGCATCCCCTTTCCAGGCTGGCGCGGCTCAATCTGGTGCCGTGGATCGGTACTTCGCGACCAAGGCCATGAGCGGTACGGGCGGGGTTGACGCTGACAAGGCCCTTCTCGATGCCGTGGACGTTGGGTCACTGGTGTCGTGGCTGAATGATCGAGTCACCGTCCAAGGGATAGGGCTGACGACAGCCAAGTGCTACCGGCGTTGGTTGGCGAGCTACTTCGAGTCCCAGGATCATGAGGCGGCGGCGTTGTTGCGGTGCTGGATACCGCCAGGGTCGATGGAGGAAGCGCTGATCGAGGATGAAGTGGACGCGCGCCAGATTGCGGAGCCGTTGTTGAGTGTCGAGAGCGTACCGACCAATACGCGGCACGTATCGTTCATGGATGGCGCGGCGCTGCGCGAGCTGCTGGAACAACTGCTCAGCCTGGATGACCAGGGCAACCAACGGTACGTTGCAGGACCAGCGGCAGCGCTGATGTTCACCGTCTCAATGATGACCGGATTGCGGCCAATGGAATGGCCCAGCGCGCGATACCGAGAGACGTTTTTCGACCCCGAAACAGCGCTCACGCTCGGTCCCGTATTGGAAATCCACACCTGTAAGCAGTCCAACCGGCGCGAGGACAATCCGCTGCGCACCAAGCGATACCTGCTGCTGGACGAATGGCCGGAAGAACAGCTGGTGCAGCTCAAGGCGCTGCTAAGCGAGATTGCGTCGGTTGACGACTTTAGCGGCTACTACAACCGGGTGAGGATGACGCTGAACCGAGCCTGGAGGCGCGTGGCGAAGAATCGTGGGATCGTGGATGTTGGGCTTAGGGTTAGCGAGAGAACGTCTCTCACAGCGGCTGCAGGAGGCGATGACGAGACCGTAAGCGCGCAAACCGTCAGCCTCTACACGTCCCGGCACATTTTCGCGGAGGAAACGCGGCGCAGCTTGCGGTACACGCGGTTCGAGCTGGCGGCGATGCTGGGGCATTCTCTGCTGACGAATCAGGTGTACTACGGTCCCCGGACCCAGCACGAAAACCGGGAGTTTGAGTTTGCGCTGCCGCGGCCTTGGCCGGGTGATGCCGAAGACATCAAGCAATGGGATCGCCAGGTAAACCCGCTGCGATACAAGTTCATGCAGGGCGACCTGTTCGCTGGAGAGACAGCGACCGCCATTGCGGACGAAGGCGCTGGCTGGCGCGAAGATCGCGATGGTGCATCGAGCTTCTTCATGCGGTAGTCTTGTACCGCTATCGAGGTGCCGACCATTGCGAAGGCACCTCAGTCATTTCTGGATCGTACAATCCAGCTCCGCAACACCCTGCACCGCCCTCCGCTTCCGCATCAAACCTTATGGCGTATCCGCGTCTGCATCGCTGTTCTCGCCTCTGAAACACCGCGCCCTCCCCGGCCAAGGACTTTCGCGTGCTCCCTTGGCTGAACTCGTTTCCCCTATCCAGGCGTTGCGAAGACGATCCGATGCGCCACGGTTCCGCGTGCTGCTTTCCGTGATGGCGTCGTACCAACCATAAACGAAACCGTCTGGTCCCTGCGTTGGCGCGTTTTGGTGCTGGTCATTTCTCTGGTGTAATATCGCTGCACATGAAACAGCGCCAGCCAGCGGATACCGTGTCATGCCAGCGATGAGCACCAGCGCCGAAAGGTACAACTTCGCAGTGCGAACTTTCCGATCCATCGCAGCCGGGACGACGAGGACCAGTGTGAACGCCGGACTTGGCTCTGCGGTCTGCCTATGGCCTCAGCAAAACTTCGCAGTGCGAACTTTTCGATCCATCGCAGCCGGGACGACGAGGACCAGGTTGAAGGCTGTGCTTCCCTCTGCGGACGGCCCGCCTGTGATCTGGAAAAACTTCGCAGTGCGAACTTTTCGATCCACCACACCGGGACGCCGAGCGCCGGGTTGAATGTTTGGGCTTCGCTCTGCGGTCTACCTGTGGCCTCAGCAAAACTTCGCAGTGCGAACTTTTCGATTCCTCACACCGGGACGGCGAGCACCAGGGTGAAGGTCTGGTCTTCGCTCCGCGGACTGCCTGTGGCCTCAGCAAAACTTCGCAGTGCGAACTTTTCGATCCATCGCAGCCGGGACGACGAGCACCAGTGTGAACGCCGGACTTGGCTCTGCGGTCTGCCTGTGGCCTCAGCAAAACTTCGCAGTGCGAAGTTTTTTTGCTGCTATCAAAAAGGTGAACGAATGTGTTCACGCGATTCTTCCTGCCCCGGCGCGTCTTGTTGACCGCATCCGTTTCTGACAGGCGTAACTTTCCCGGCTACGGCAGGGACTATCCCCGCCGCAGCGCCGCCGTTGCCGGTCGGACTCGCCACGGGTAGGGCAGTTTCGGTTGCCAGCCGCTTCAGGTTGCACGCAGCGTTACAGTCCCGGTCGTGGTGCGTGCCGCAGCAAGGGCACGTCCACTCCCGATCCTTCAACGTCAGCGCTTCGTTCTTCCAGCCACAGACGGAACACAGCCGGCTGCTGGGATACCAGCGGTCAGCCACCACCAGGCGCGTGCCGTAGCGCTGCGCCTTGTAGCCCATCTGGACGCGGAACAGCCCAAAGCCCACGTCACTGATCGCCCTAGCCAGCTTCTCGTTGGCCAGCATGCCTTTGACGTTCAGATCCTCGATCACCACCGCTTGGTTTTCGCGGCAAAGTTGGGTCGTGAGTTTATGGGTGAAATCCACTCTGAGATTGGCAATACGGGCGTGCAGCCTTGCCAATTTCGCAGCGGACTTGCGGCGGTTGCTCGACACCGGGAGCTGGGCGCCTTTTCCAGCTCCACATCTACGCCGCCCTGGCTCAGCAGGAGCGCGAGTTCATCGCCGGCCGTACCCGTGACGCCCTGGCATCGCTCAAGGCCCGCGCCGAGAGCGGGGATGCCGAGGCACAGGCGAAGGTGGCCCGCCGCGACGCTGGCCGCAGGAAGGCCCACGAGGCCGGCAACAGGGCGGCCGTCGCGGCCGTGGTGGCCACGGCTGATGCCTACGCGCAGACGGTGGTGAATCACCTCAAGGCGGCCCGTTTCGACGGCATCACTTCCCTGGCGGGCTGCGCCGACTACCTCAACCGACACGGGGTGAAGACTCGCCGTGGTGCCGCGTTCGCCCCCATGACCGTCAAGCGACTGGCTGCCCGTCTTGGGATCACCTTTCCGAGACGCGAGGAGCAGCGCTTGCCCTTAAAGGACATGCCTGGCTGATCGCCTATTCCTCATTGACCTGTACGCGGCTATAAATCTTGCTGCAAGAAAGCAGCAAGATTTTTTCCGTTGTGCGCCAGGCATGGCGCGTAGTGCCGTGACTGGCGCTGTTCGGCTCACTGTGGTGGTGAGTCGGACGATTTGGAGGTGAAAGTCCTCTACACACCCGGCAAGGGGAAGTGTTAGCTGAAGGCAAGGGTGTCGCGGGTGACCGCGAATCTGAAGGAAGCCCGAGGCAAAATGCTGGTCTGACGTACAGGAAGCGGATAGAGGCGGCGTAGCGGGGTGAGGTAGCAACGATTGCCAAAGCCCGATACTTGCACGGAACGCTACGACGTAAATCCGACAGGCATAAGCAGGAAGGTCGCGCGAATTACCCTGGGAGATCTGTTTGGCCTGCCACGTGCTACCGGCACCGAGAGGTGGCGGGATGGGCGAACAGAAGTCAGCAGAGGCCGTAGTAGTTGCTCGGAACCGGAGCGATGAAGGGCTGAACCTGTCATGAGTGGATAGTCAGGTGTGCTCTCTGTTGGAGCGTAAGGCAGAAACGTCGTGAACAGCGGCGGTCGAGACCATCAGGAGGTAGGAGTCGGAAACTCCGAGGGCCGGTCTGGGCGCTTAGTTACCACAGGCGACACATCAACGGAACCAAGCTCGCTGACGCAGTCTGTCAGTAGGCAGGAACCGCCGTATACGGAACCGTATGTACGGTGGTGTGGGAGGACGGCGGGGGCGACCCCGCCTCCTACCCGATATCGTGTGCTGGCAGTCTAGCGGTGCAGCGAACACGGTGTTATCATTTTTGATAACTCTGCGGTGGGCAGAGCGATGCCCGCCACTGGCTAAGAAGAAGGGGTAGGAATGAAGGCAGTCAGGTTCGTTGGCGACTCACTCGACAGGCTGCGCGAGTTCCCCTTGGATGCCAAGCGGGAGGCTGGCCACCAGCTCGACCGCGTGCAGAACGGCCTCGATCCTGATGACTGGAAGCCGATGAAGAGCATCGGCCTCGGCGTGCGGGAGATTCGTATCCGGGAGGAGAGTGGAGCCTTCCGTGTTATCTACGTCGCCAATGTCGGTGATGCTGTGGTGGTGCTTCACTGCTTCCGAAAGACAACCCAGCAAACGGCCAAAGCAGACATAGACCTTGCTGCGCGCCGATTGCGTGACCTCAAGAGGGAATCACCATGACCACCGAGCAGACATTCGCCAGCGTCTGGGATGCCATCGAGGATACCCCGGCTGAGGCTGAGAACATGAAAGTGCGTTCTGCGCTGCTTATGAAACTCAATCAGTACCTGGAACAGCTGCCGGGCACCGATGCTGAGAAAGCCGCCCGCCTTGGGATCACCCGCCCACGGTATTCTGATCTGAAACACGGTCGCATCCAGAAGTTCAGCATTGATGCCTTGGTCGGCTACGCGAGCGCAGTTGGCCTGCATGTACACCTTGAGTTGAGCATGGCCGCATAACCTCTGCCCGCGCGGACTTTGTGTCCATCTGCGGGTTTTTATTCATGCAGCTATCTTGCTGCTAGATAGCTGCAACAGATATGGAGAGTCGTATGGCTACAGTGGTGGCGCTGGTGAGTCAGAAGGGGGGAGTGGGTAAGTCCACGCTCTCCCGTGCTTTGGCACGCGAAGCCGCAGCCGGTGGGCTGAGGGTGAAGGTGGCCGACCTAGATACGCAGCAAGGAACTTCAGTCGATTGGCACCGGGTACGCCTTAGCGTTGGACTGGAACCGGTTGTCTCGGTGGAGGCATTCGCTACTGCGGCGCAAGCCCTCGCAGCAGCTGATGGCTTCGACCTGCTGGTGATCGATGGCCCGGCACGTACCAGTCAGGCCACCCTGGAGATCGCCAAGGCGGCGAGCATCGTCGTGCAGCCGACCGGAGCTTCTCTCGATGATCTACGGCCCGCAGTGAGGGAGTTTCATGCCCTAGTCAAAGCCGGCGTGCCAGCTCAGCGGCTTGCTTTCGCCTTGAACCGTATCGGCACTGAAGGGGAAGAGGCGGCCGCGCGTGCCTACCTCGAAGAGGCTGGCTATGCAGTCCTGTCCGGTTGTCTGTTTGAAAAGCCTGCCTACCGTCAGGCGCAGAATGAGGGGAGGGCCGTCACAGAGACTCGCTATGTCGGGTTAAACGCGAAAGCCGACGCACTGCTGCAATCGTTGATTGACCGAATCGGAGAATGACCATGGCCGACCTGTCCAAGCTGAAGAAGAGCAAGCTCGGCACCCCGCCCTCGCCCGATGAGGCTAGCCAGAACCTCACTGCCCCCGAAGTAGCCCCTGCCGCGCCGCAAGCTGAGCCAAGGCCTCGTAGAGACGGCCGTAGCGCGCGCAAGACCCACAGGACACTGCCATTCGCTACCCGCGTCAGCCCGGATTTCGATGGTCGGCTACGCGATATCGCCGAGCGCGATGGGTTGCTGCTGGTCGAAGTCCTGGAAAGGGCGCTCGACGCTTATGAGACTTTAAAAGAATCTTGCTAGCATCAAGATGCCAGCAAGATTAAAGCATGATTTTTTGGCATCCATGCGGTTGAGGCACCAGAAAGCACACCCTGAAAATCAGCCGCAGGCCGCGCCAGTGTTGAGGCCTGGCGGCTAATGTCAAGCGATTCCACTTGACTAAAGATTCCGGGTTAAATGACTAATTGATCGTTTTGGTTTAGCTGGTTAACATCAGGCTAAATCAATGGCATGGCTTAGTCTAATGAAGAGCGTTACGGTCGAGCCTGGCTCAAGGAAAAACGTCACGAAGTCGAATGACCTCGTGATGGCCGCGTACAAACTCACCCTGAACGAGCAGCGCCTGTTGCTGGCGGCAATCTCGCAGATCGATCCGCGCAAGCCGATGCCGCGGCCCATCTCGATCACTGCCCAGGACTTTTCAGAGCAGTACGGGATTCCACTGAAACACGCCTATGAGGCGTTGAAAGAGGCGACATCGGCGCTCTACGAGAGGGATATCAAAACCTTCGATGGCCGTTACAAGAGCCGTTTCCGCTGGGTGGATCGCGTGGATTACCTCGACGGCGGGGGCGAAACGAAGCTGTTCTTCACGGTCCATGTGCAGCCCTATCTGGTTCACCTCAACCAGCGATTCACCACCTACGAACTCAAGCGGATCGCTGATCTGACTTCAACGCACTCCATCCGGCTGTTTGAGCTGCTGCAACAGTTCAGAAGCACGGGGTTCTACAGGGTCAGCGTCGCCGAGTTTCGTGAGCTGCTGGAGCTTGGCCCATCCTACGAGCGGTACAGCAACCTCAAGCTCAAGGTGATCGACCCCGCGATTGCTGAGCTTCGAGAGAAGAGCGGCCTTCTCGTCGAGCTGAAAACCGAGAAAAAGGGACGGGCAATCAATCGACTCACCTTTACGTTCAGGGATGATGACCAAATGAAGCTCAATTTCCCCGATCTTGTGGATAACAGCCGGAATCCTTAGCTTTTCAACCCGGAATCCTTAGCCACTTACCCGGAATCCTTAGCCACTTACCCGGAATCCTTAGCTACTTCACCCCGGAATCCTTAGCTACTTAATCGCTGAAAGCCGCGTGGCACTAAGGCTCCAGGGCACCTAAAAACAAGGTTTTAAAAACAAGAAAAAACAAGAAAAAACAAGCTAAAACGCCCTGACCCCAAGCAAAGGCGGAAAAAACGCGGCGATGCCGGGGCACCCCTCCGGGGTTCCCCCGCTGCGCGGCTCCCCCTCCCCAGGCTATGTCGGGCCGCACGCGGCCCGGCTTCCAGGGCGCGCACAGCGCGCTTCCCGGCCCCACCACTCGTGCTTGATCCTGGTCTCAGGGGGACGCCCAACCAGCCCAGAGCAACAGCAAGAGCAAGAGCAGAAAATGCCTGGCCTACGGCCAGAGGACTCTTCACCAGGCCTCGGCCCCACCATCCTTGCCAAAAGCAACGACGGCGCCGGCATCCAGCACGAAAAGCGGGTAATCAGGGAAAGCAGATCGAGCGGTCTGGAAGATCATCGTCCGCCTGAACCTCCCTGGGGGCCTCAACCTGCCCTGGTACGGGATGGCACCTGAAACGCCACAGTGCGAAGCCAGGCCGCTAAAAGCCCCTCCGGGGGGCAGGGGTGCCCCCTGCAAGGCAGGCCCAGGGCAAGAGCCGGAAAAGCAGCCTCCGGCGGCTCTCGCTTGCGAGGCAGCGGGCGGCCGGGGCTTCCCGGCCACCCTGGGCGAGGGTCAGCGCTGGGGGAGGCGTCAAGGCCAGGCCGCGCTCGCGCGGTGCTGCGCAGCCTTGACGCGGCGGCCACCGTGGGCGCCCTGGGAGGCCCGTGGAGGCGTTTCCGTGGGCAGGGTATGGGGTAGGTGGCGGGCGCTATACTGGAAGGCCTTGTGCGCCGCGCCAGGGGCTTCTCAGAATGCAGGTGAATAACCGTTCGTCGGGGGGGGGCGAATAATATCAAGAATAATAAGAAGAATAATAACTTTATTATTCTTCTTATGTTATGATTGAGCCATCCCAACGGAAGGAGTCTCCCCTCATGTCCATCGCCATCCCCGCCGACGTGCGCGAGCGCGTCATCCAGGCCGCCCAGGAGCTGTACGAGCAGAACGGCCGCGAGTCGATGCCCACCGTGGACGCGGTGCGTCGTTTGGCGCGCGTCGATATGAATGCCGCTTCCGCCATGATGCGCGAGTGGCGCCGCGCGCAGACCGCCCAGGCGGCCCCGGTCGCTGCCACGGTGCCCGAGGTGGTGACGCAGGCGCACGGCGCGGCGCTGGTCGCGCTGTGGCAGACCGCCCAGGAGCTGGCCAACGAGTCGCTGCGTGTTGCCCAGGCCGCCTGGGAAGCCGAGCGGGCCGAGGCCGACCACGACCGCCAGGAGCTGGCCGACGCCTACGAGCGGCAGGCGACCGAGTTGGAGGAGGTCCGGGCCGCCGCCGAGCGATCCGCTCGGCTCCATCAGGAGCAGCAGGACACCCAGGCCCAGGCGCTGGCCGCCATCCGTGCCGAGCTGGTCACGGCAGCCACCCGCGCGGAGCGCGCCGAGGCCCGCGCCCAGGAGATCGAGCTGCGCGCCGCCGACCTGCGCAGCGAGCTTGACCACGCGCATCAGGAGCAGGGGCGTATTCGCGCTGAGCTGGCCGCCGCTATCGCTCGTGCCGAACGCGCCGAGGCTCAGGCACAGGATGCCGAGCAGCGCGCCGCCGCCCTGCGGGGCGAACTGGAGAGCGCGCACCAGGACAGCGAGCGCAGTCGTGCCGAGAGTGCCACCCTGGCGAGCGAGCTGCGTGAGTCCCAGGATGCCGTCGCGGTGCTGCGCGCCCAGTTGAGTTCTGTCGAAGCCAGCAAGACCCAGGAGGTCGAGCGGGCGCGGCAGGAGCGCGAGCAGCTGTTGGGCGAGCTGGACGCGACCAAGGCCGCCGTCAGCCAGGCCGAAGCGGTCGGTGCCGAAGCCCGCGAGCGGGCCGCCGTGCTGGCCGGCAAGCTGGAAAGCGAGCAGTCGCACAGCGCGGCTCTGGCCGCCCTGCTGGCCCGGCTGAATCTGGTCGCCGGTTCGGAGGCTGAGGGCGGCGAGCCGTCCGCCTGAGCCGCGAGCGCGTTGCCGCTGGGGGCTGGGGTTGCTCTATCCGGAAGGCGTCGAGCCAGCGGAGGGGCTGCGCGTGCGCAGCGCCGCAGCGCTCGATGCCCGACAAGCGCAGCGCGTCAGGCGGTGGTTCTGGCAGCGCTGCGGGGTGGGAGCGTAGGTCAAACGTCACGGCCTGCGGGCGGGCTCTCCATGCCGAATCGGACTCCCTACCCGTGCTGAATCCGACCCCCTATCCCGCACGGGGGCGGGGAGGATTGCCCCGCTGGCCGCGCAGCCAGGCGGGCCGTGCAGGTCAAACGTCACGGTTTTGCAGGTCAAACGTCACGCGGGTTCGGGAGCGCTTGAGCGTGCAGCCATTGCCAGACGCTGCGCGCGGCGAGGGTGTCGGCCAGGGCGCGGTGGGCCTGGCCGCTCCAGGTGTGGCCGGCTGCCATGGCGGCGGCAGTGAGGCGGAACCAGCGGTAATTGCCGTGGTAGTCGTTCCAGTCCCCGACCCACAGGGAGTAGGCCTCCATCGCGCAGACGGCTTTCTGGGCGGCCAGCTTGCGTACCCGTGCAGGCAGGAAACCGAGGTCGAATTGGGCGTTGTAGATCACCAGGGCGTCGGCGGCCTCGATGACCTCAGCCAGTTGGGCGGCGACTGTCGCCAGTTCGGGGGCCGTGGCCACGTCCTCGGGGCGGATGCCATGCACCGCCTGAGCCTCGGGCCAGGCCTGGCGACGGCGGGGCCGCACCAGGGTATCCAGCAGCACCGCGCCGGACTCGTCGACCACGGCGACCTCCAGCAGGTCGTTGGTGGTCGGGGCCAGGCCGGTGGTTTCGGTGTCCAGGTACAGCACCTGCCCGCCCAGCGGGGCGCGTTCGAGCAGGCGGGCCAGGCTGTCGAGTCGCTGGCGGGTTTCGTCCCGGTCGTCCTCGATGAGGGGGAGCGGTTCGGGGGCTATCGGTCGCGCGGCGGTCGTCAGTCGCTCGGGCTGGGGAGCGGCCTGGCGGCGGCGGATCTCGACGGTCTGGCTGAGGTGGTAGGCGGCGACCCAGCCGGTGGGGTTGTAGCGGCTGCCGTGGCCGCTGACGACGAAGGCACAGGGCTGTTCCCCGCGTGCCGGCCGCCTGCCTTCCAGCTTCCAGTACCCGGCCGTTTTTACGTCGCTTGGCGGCTTTGGCCAAGGTGTACCCATGCTGTCGTAGTGGGGCACGTCCGGGTTCTTGGACTGCTCGGCTTTCAGGCGGTCGAGTACCTTGGCGGTTCGCATGGCGACGGCTCCTGGTTTTACGGCTCGGTGGTCGTCGAGGACTTGGCGGCCAGCAGGGCGTCCCCGGCGCGCTTCCATTCGCTGCGGCGCTGGTCGTCGAGCGGCACTTTAGCCAGGCCGAGGAGGGCGCCCAGCAGCTCGCCACGGTCCACGGTGGGGCGTCCGGTTTTGCTGTCCACCAGCCCGGCCAGAATCAGCAAACCCGCCGCCTGGTACAGCTCGCGGTCACGGGCTTTGCGTTCGGCGGCTTTCTCGGCGTTGACGATGCGTGCCGCGTTGGCTTTGGCCTTCTGGGCGCGCTCGGCGGCTTTCTCGGCTTTCACCAGCGCGGAGAGCTTGCGGTTGTCGTCGTTGCTGCGCTCGGGTTTGTCGGCCAGCAGGAGGAGCAGGCGTTGTTGGTCGCTGGGCGATTTGAGGCCGCGCAGATAGGCAATCCGGGCCGTCAGCCATTCGTCATGCATGGGGTTTCTCCCTGTCCATTGTGTTGCCGAGTCTAGCGCGATTCTGCCAGACTGGCACTGACGGCTTTTTCCTTCTGTGAAGCAGAAGGCGCGCTTAGTTGTTTCTCGGCAAGCCGAGAAACGCGCGCCCTGCCGGGGGCAGAAGCCAGAGCATTTTCGCGCCCGCGAAAATTCAGAGCGAAGGGCTACAGCACATGGCGATTGCGCGACTCAGCATGAAGGTAGGCAAGGCCGGCAAGGCCGGGCCGCATGCCGCCTATATCGCGCGGGAAGGCGAGTACGCCCATCGCCGGGAGAAAGGCGAGGCGCTGGAGGCCTGCGAGGCCGGCAATATGCCGCTGTGGGCGCAGGCTAACCCACTGGAGTTCTGGCGGGCCGCCGACGCCCACGAGCGGGCGAACGGCACGACCTACCGGGAGATGGAAATTGCCCTGCCGCGCGAGCTGAGCGCTGCGCAGCGGGTCGAGCTGGTTCGGGCGTTCGTCACCGAGGAGCTGGGCGACCGTCACGCCTACCAGTGGGCGATCCACACCCCCCAGGCCGCCGATGGCGGCGAGCAGCCCCACGCGCACCTGATGTTCAGCGAGCGGCAGCGCGACGGTATCGAGCGCGACCCCGAGCAGTATTTCAAGCGCTACAACGCGAAGAACCCCGAGCGTGGCGGGGCGCGGAAAGGCTACGGGCCGCACGCCGGGCAGACCCTGACGGCGGCCGAGCGCAAGGCCGATCTGGTGGCCCTGCGCAGCCGCTGGGAAGCGATGTGCAACGCGCACCTGGAGCGGGCCGGCCTGGCCGAGCGGATCGACATGCGCAGCCATGCCGAGCGGCAGACCGGCCAGGTGCCGGAGCGGAAACAGTTGCCGAGCGCCTGGCGCGGCGAAGGCCGCGCCCAGGTGATCGAGTTTCGCGCCGCCCGCGCCGAGGTGACCCAAGCCGCCGCCGAGCTGCGCCGCGCGGTGCCGGACGCCGGGGCCGAAATCATCCACCTGGAAGCCGAGCGGCAGCGTCGGCAGCAGCGCGAAAGCGAGCGCGCTCGCCGGCCGGATGAATCAGCACTCGGTGCGTTGATTCGCAACCTGAAGTCCGATGTCGATGAGCGGGCGAAGAGCGCCCCGCCGAGTGTCTTCGCGCAGGAGGTCGAACAGGCCTTGGCTGAGCGGCGAAATGCCAAGGCTCAGGCGGAAACCCAGGAGCGCGAACGGCAAGCGGCAGAGCTTCGTCAGGAACCCCAAGGGGGTCGGGTTCAGCACGGCGAGGGGGGGGTAATTCGGCATACGCCTGCTAAGGCGAGCGAGAAGCCGCTCCACGAGCAGATTGCCCAGGCGCGCGAGCGGCGGGAGCAGGAGCGGCAGGCCGAGCGCGAGCGGCTGCGGGCCGCCCAGCTTCGCCAGGAACAGCAGCGCATCGAGCGTATGAGCGCGGCCGAGCTGCGCGCCGAAATCGAGCGGCAACGGCCGGCGCCGGTGGCCGAGCTGGTGGAGCGCGATTCGGCGGTGCTTGAGGCGACTCGGACGCATCGCACATTGGCCGGGCAGGTTCAGGTGCTCCAGGGGCGCGCCAACGAGGCACACCGCGAAGCGCTGGCCTGGCGTGAAGCGCACCCCCTCCGGGCCAAGGCGCACGACGCGGGAGTGATGCGTGCGGCCTATCTGGACGAGCGCGCCCAAGTCATCGAGCAGGCGCGCGGGCAATACCAGAAGGTCGCCCCGCAGGCGACGCGCGCCCGTGAAGTAGCCGAGGCCGTGCGCAACGCGACTACGACCCGCATTGCCCAGGCGCAGGCTCCGGCCTTGGAACGCATCCGGGCGCTGGAGCAGCGGGCGGCCGAGCTGGAGCGCATCGAGCGCGAGCGGCAAGCCCAGGCGCTGCGTGAGCAGCAGGCCGAGGGTGAGGCCCGGCTGCTGGTGCGGGATATGCGCGAGATGGCCGACAGCCTGCGCTGTGGTGCACCGGGTTGGACCGAGGATGGCCACCAGCTCCAGGCGCTCCATGCCCCGGAGAACAAGGATGCACTGACGATGGTTGAAGGCCTGGCTGCCTTGCCCTTGGAAGAGCAGCGCGACTATGTGGCCGAGCAACTGGTGGCCCGATTGGCGAAAGACCCGGCCGCCCGGCTACGGTTGGCGGAGCAAGTCGAGCGGGTGCAGCGTGGTCCCGAGCAGGACCACGACCACGACTATGGCATGAGCCTGTAGCAGCGAGGGGAACATGAGCGAACGATTCTACGATTACGATCCAGCTGAGGCCTTGGACAGCGCCGAGGCCATCGAGGTGTTCTTGGCTGACGCTTTAGAAACTGGCGATGCGTCCTATGTTGCCGAGGCTGTGGAAGTGGCAAAACGGGCTATGCAACGCATATCCCAAGACGCAAGTGAATGCCTCTAAAAACTCACGATAACGGATTTTATCGTTAGTTAAGTCGCGGGTGAATGAATTGTTCACGCGCAATTAGGGGACGGTAGAGAAATCCCAGCTGCTTCGCGCTGGTCGAGCGCGGTGCTGCTTGTTTGGCACGCCAACGAAACCGGGCGCAGCAACGCCCAGGGCTTTACAGTCCTGGGCGTTGCTGCGCAAAGGCAGGGCTATAAAAACTCATCGTAGCGGCGCGAAAAAAACTCGTCGTCAAGGGCAGCGGCGTTGCGGTCAAACTCGCCTTCATTTACCCAAGAATAATATTAAAATGACATCTAGCGGTTGTTAAGTGGTCGCAGCCTGCGACCGTTGAGTAACGTTTCTAAAGTGGGTGCCCGCAGAATTCGGAAAAAATCGTACGCTAAGCCGCGCCATGTGCTTGCGCGCGAGCGCTCTCAAGAGGATGGTCCCTCGTACTTCCGAAAAGCGCGCCAAAGCACAACGTCATAGACGACCTTGAGTAGGCCGCAGGCCACCAGCGGCGCCGCCAGCCAGCCGGCGGCGAATAGGGCGCCGCCAATGGCGGGGCTCGCTATGGCATTGAGGCGCTTTACCGCACCGCCGTAGTTGTTTTCCCAGTGGCTGACGATCAGCTTCTCGGACAGGCCGGTGAGTTTGGCCGGATCGCATGAAAGAGGTTTCAGTTCGTAAGGCATCTTGGCTTCCTCAGCAAGGTGGATCGGAAACGGCGCGACGAAGGCTGACTCGATCAGGTTCAGCCTTGGTTCGGAAATACCAGCCACCCCGCCAATCCCGCCGCGAGGATCACGACGACGACGTTGAGCTTGTTCTTCCAGGCATAAAGGAATGCCAAGCCTGCGGCGAAAATCGACATGCCCACCGTCAACGATGGGACACGTTCAGCAGTGACCTGCGCCAAGTCGATGGTGGTTGCGCCGATCAGGCCGACTCCCCCAGCCGCGACGCCGTCCAGAAAGGCGTGCAGCCGTTTGTTCTCCACGACCGCCTCCAGCCGGTCGTAGAAAATCAGCGAGAACGCAAAGGCCGGAAGAAAGACACCCACCGTCATGGCCACCGCCCCGATCGGCCCCCCCGCCACATAGCCGACGAACGTGGCGAAGATGATGAGGGGTGCCGGTAGCACACCGGACAGCGCCAGGCCGTCCAGGAACTGCCCATCCGTCATCCATCCGCGCCCGACGGCGTCGTTGCGAACGAACGGAATCGCTGTGTAGGCGCCGCCGAAGGTGAGCAAGCCGGCCTTCAGGCCCGACGCGAAGATGAGCAGCACCGAGGCCTGGCCCTGAACGACCGCTTCCACAAGCTTCGCTGTCGGTGCAGCCCACAAAGCCACGGCCGCGGCCAGCGCCACCGCCGCCAGTGTCACCAAGAGCGCTGAGGCCCGATGATTCAGCACGAGCAGGGCGTACACAAGGCCGCCCGCCGGCAGGGTGATCCAGAAGTCGACACGACCTATGGCTGCCAGCGCGCAAACGATGGCAATGACCCACAACCAGCGATCAAGCAGGATGTGCTCGCCGATACGGTGCACGGCGCGCACGATCAGGGCGATCACAGCCGCCTGCACGCCAAGGAACGCCGCGCCCAGCGCGGTACCCACGAATTCAATCTGGAAGTACAACCAGGACAGCGCGAACATCAGCAAGAATCCGGGAAGCATGAAACCGAGTCCCGCCAGCACGCCCCCCAGCCGCCCCTTTGCTCGGATGCCCAAATGAACGCATATTTCATGCGCTTCGGGTCCGGGCAGCACCTGCATCACCGCAAGCAGCTTGTTGAAGCGTTTGCTGGAGATCCAGCGTTCCTCGTCCACGAGCTCGCGGCGCAACATGCCGATCTGAGCCACAGGCCCGCCCCATGCGAGCAAGCCGAACTTGAGGAAGCGCGCGAAGAGCTGTGGGTAGCTCATGGGTGGAGGGACGGCTTCAGTCGTGGCATCCGTCGCCTTGCTCGGGCGATACGACTCTTCATTCGCAACGCTCATAGATCTTCTCCTTGTAGTTCAACAGTAACCAGTCAAATACGGAAGTTGGCCAACAAGCCGTCGAATACGGCCGAAGCCTGCGGCCAGCAGCAGGTCGTCTTGGGTGATGTCCCAGAAAGACGGACGGGCCGGGCGTGGTTGCGCGGCGGTCTGAGGACTGGTCGGGGCGTTCACGTTGTTTTGTCCTCGTAACTCTTCAATAGCCAATCAAAAATTTCGCACGCGCGGGCAAGCAGCGCGTCGTCATCGGGTTCCGATGCGCGCAAGCCGGCGAGCAGCGATTCGATGCCCAGCGCTTCTGCTACCGGCAGCCCGCCCAAATCCAGGCAATGCACGAGCTTGCCCAGGCGTACCAGTGCAGGGGCGGAATCAAGTCCGAAACTCGCCAGCAGCGTCTCGAAGGTGACCTTGGTGCCCACATGACTGAAGGCGGCGCCGTCGAAATCGAAGCCGAGCCAGCCATTGCGGCAGTCGGAGGGACTCGCCAGCCAGACGATGCGCGCGCTCGGGTCGATGAACCGCCGGATCAGCCAGGCCGAAGCGAGTCGGTCCACCCACGGGCGCGCCCGCGTGGCCCAGGTCCGACCCTGATAGTCGGCGCGGTTCAGCCGCGGAATATCCGTCTGCCGGGCGGTCGGCTCGTCGGGAGACATACGGCGGGTGATCGCGTCGCGCAGGTCGTCCAGCAGGCTCAAGGTCTGCCGCTGCGCCTCGCCGGGGAAGAAGTCGATGCGGTTCACCTGCTCGAAGCGGCGCACGAGCGGCTGGAGCTTGCGCATGGCATCGGCGCCGTCCGGGGATGCCAGGTTACGCCCGAGCGCTTTGATCTCCTCGGCGATGCTGGCGTACTCCTCGCCCCGGTCGAACAGGGCGCGTAGCGCGGCCTTCTGAGCTTCGTCACACCCCGACAGTCGATAGACCTGGCCGCTGCCCCCGACTTCCACCGCCTGCGCCGCCACTTCGCCCAGCGTCGCCGCACTGTCCGCCGAGTCGGGCAGCAGATAGACCCCGTCGCGCAGCGTTGCGCAGCCCTGCGCTTTGACAGAACGCCAGACGCGCATGCGGCCGGTCGATGCCTTGGTGGGCAGGCTGACGAATAGGGCAAGAAAGCTCAAGCACGGGCTCCTTCGTCAAAAAGATGATTAATGTTACAAATACTACAATAAGTTATATCTAATACACAACTCATGTCGGAGCGTCAATTTAAGGCATACCCTATCCAGACACCCCGGAAACCGGCTCCCGAACGTCTGGATAGGGTGGTTTTCTATATTGTTTGACAGGTGTATGGCAGCTCTATAGGGTTCACCCTTACACATTTACCCTGGAGGCGGCATGCACGGGCAGCGGATCGGCTACATCCGGGTCAGTACCCTCGATCAGAACCCGGATCGCCAGCTCGAGGGCGCCCAGGTGAGCAAGGTGTTCACCGACAAGGCGTCCGGCAAGGACACCCAGCGTCCCCAGCTCGACGCGCTGCTCGGCTACGTGCGCGACGGTGACACCCTGGTGGTCCACAGCATGGATCGCCTCGCCCGTAACCTGGACGACCTACGCCGCCTGGTGCAGCAGCTCACCGGCCGCGGCGTGCGCATCGAGTTCATCAAGGAAGGGCTGACGTTCACCGGCGAGGATTCGCCGATGGCCAACCTGCTGCTGTCGGTGATGGGCGCCTTCGCTGAGTTCGAGCGCGAGCTGATCCGCGAGCGGCAGCGCGAAGGGATCGCCCTGGCCAAGCAGCGCGGCGCTTACCGTGGCCGCAAGCCTGCGCTGAATGCTGCCCAGGCCGCCGAGCTACGTCGTCGCGCCGAGGCGCGCGAGTCGAAGGCCGCCCTGGCCCGTGAGTTCGGCATCAGCCGGGCCACCCTCTATGAATACCTGCGCGCCGGCGAGTAACCGGCCGCATCCAATTTGATTCCGTTACAAAACCAAAGGAGACGATATGTCCAAACTGGCCGAATTTCGCCGTGCCGAGCGTGAGCTGCAGAAACAGATGGCCCTCCTGGAGCAGCTGCAGGCCGACGCCAGCCTGCAGCGCGAAATGGAGTTCGAGGACAAACTGAAGACGCTGATGGGCGAGTACGGCATCGACCTAGCGAAGGTGGTAGCCATCCTCAATCCGCAGCCGGTCGAGCTTGAGCCGGTTGCACCGGCCGCAGTGAAGCAGCTCCGTCCCCGTCAGGTGAGGGTCTACGTGCAGCCGGTCACTGGCAAGCGCATCGAAACCAAGAGCGGGAACCATGCACTGCTCAAGGCCTGGAAGTCGGAGTTCGGGGCCGATGTGGTGGAGGGATGGCTGCAAGCTTGAGGCCTCTGACACTGCTGCTCAAGCATGCACATTTGGGTGTGGCAGTGTTTCGTCCGAGGTTTTTTCCGACTTTCCCCCCCTGACCAGACGGGGGGTTCTCCCTATTCTCGGGCCAGGTCGTGACCACGACCAAAATCAACCTGGAAGGAGAAAGAAATGGCCAAGCGCTCGTCTGAAAAGACCACTATGACCACTGATGCCGTAGCCCGCATTAACTCGGCAACGGCAAAAGCTGGGGACGGTTCTATCCCTGCGGCAAGCTTTGCAGCCCGGGCTGCTCGAGCGGCTGCGGTGAATGCCAAGACCACCAAGGGAAAATGACGGAGCGCGCCGGAGAGGTTCACTCTCCGGCGTATCTCGTGACGCATGATGAAAAAGAGCTACCCCGTTCCGCCCTACCCATCAGTTGGTGAGATCGTTTACGAGTGCGCTATCAGGAGTGGCCTGGTGCGCTCCAACGATGGCAGCGATCTCTACGATGGCCTGAAGGCATTCAAAGATGATCGAAAGCGTCCTGGGTTACGACCGATTGAATTCCCGAAGGAGATCCTGGTTGCTCTGGAACGTCGTCTGGCCGACTTTCTTGGGGATGAGACGCATGCCTTCATGATTTTTGTAGGCGTTCGCCGGTGGCTTGACCAGTATTCGGGAGTGATCGCGCGGCATGATGTAACGCTGCTCGAGCGCCGCGATATGCTGGAAATTCTGTGGCCAACGATGTTCGCTGCCGGAGCAAATTTTTTTCTGTCCTACCTACAAGAAGCACTTCCACTTGCCGATCCTGATGCGCTTCTACAGGACAAGGCGCCCTTTGGAAGGTATCTGCGTTTGCTGTGTGTCCGGGGGGCTGCAGACTTCTCCCAGATATGCGAATTTCGAGCCGAAAAAGCGGGTATTGACCCAGAAAACTGCCGGGATACCTTGGGTACTTGGCTCAAGGGCGAGGCGACTCCCAACCTGGACCGCTGTCAGGAGGTGCTCTGCGCCTTAAAGCTGGCTGATGAGGTTCCAGTCAAGATCTGGCTCTTGGTAGCGAGGATGCTTGCAAAGACCCCAGCCAAGTATCGTGCCGCCATTTCAGCTAGAAAGGATCCAGAAAGCTCGTCTTTATCGCCAGAAGAGGATTTTTTCTGGCGAAAGAGGACTCTTGCCTGGGAGCTTGGAAAGCGCCTGAACATTGGGCCTGACCGCCCCTATGGGGCCCTCCGCGACGCCCTCTATGCCCCATCGGTTCCTCGCGATCCAGCAAGCGTTCAGGACATGCTCGAACGGTTGGAGAAAACCTGGGAGCCCATCGCAGGGCAGACCTACCATATCATCGAGTGGTTCCGTGGGCGTTTCCTTGTGCTTTGCGGTCGGCCAGAGGAGGCGATGGAGCACTATCTGGCTGCCTATAACCTAGGGGCAGGCAGGGATCCGGATATTTACCAGAATGTCCTCGACGAGGCCTTGGCGCTTGCAGGCCGGCTGGGGAAGAAGCGGTTGGTGGATAGGTTTGATGGCCTGCTTGGCTTGTACTGGACGACCGAGTGGGACAGGGATCCTTCTACGCTTGGTGAGCATTTTGAGCGGAAGTTTCCTCAGAGCCTCTTTTTCCACGGTATGTAGCAGGGCAGCCCCCATTGGGCTGCTGCTACGGATCAGTTTATAGCCACGCCTCACGTCCGTTGCGCAGCGTCTTGCTTGACTCTTACAGTTCGGCAGTTCAGAATTTCAGCAGTTAAGCCGAACTGTAAAGGGTGGAGATCAGTCATGGGCGTACAAGCGCGGGTACACGTCATCAAGAGCACCGAGAAGAAAATGGATGGGGGTTGGACACTCTGCTTCCAGTGGTGCGCTTACAACTACAGCGATGGTGGCCAGCAGAAGGGCTACCGATTCATCTGGCGACGCCCAGATGGGACGCTCCAGGGCGCGAGGGGGCAGGCCCGCCTACCGACGATGGATCTGATTCACGAGATGCTGGAGCAGGCAAAGCGTGAGGGCTGGGGTTACATCGGTGATGCAAAGGACGACTATTGAAGCTTGAGTAAGTTGCCGTTTTCACCAGATTGGGATTGTTCAGTTAAGCGAAAAAGCCACCCGAAGGTGGCTTTTTCTCCACCTCGCCCGCAACTTGGACGACCTGCGCCGCCTGGTGCAGCAGCTCACCGGCCGCGGTGTGCGTATCGAGTTCATCAAGGAAGGGCTGACTTTCACCGGGGAGGATTCGCCGATGGCCAACCTATTGCTGTCGGTGATGGGCGCCTTCGCCGAGTTCGAGCGGGAGCTGATCCGCGAGCGGCAGCGGGAGGGGATCGCCCTAGCCAAGCAGCGCGGGGCCTACCGTGGCCGAAAGCCAGCCTTGAACAGTACCGAGACCGCCGAGCTGCGCCGTCGCGTCGAGGCGCGCGAGCCGAAGGCCGCCCTGGCCCGGGAGTTCGGCATCAGCCGGGCGACCCTCTACGAATACCTGCGCACCGGCGAGTAGCTGGCCGAGTTCAATTTGATTCTGTTGCGAAACCAATGTTTTACGACACCTCCTTGAGGTTGCCGCGTTTACATCATTACCTGAACAGGTATAAAATTC
>PAKY01000113.1 GCA_002706885.1 Phycisphaerae bacterium | reverse complement strand
GCCGGTGAACCCTGCCGTCGGTCGCGTAAGCTGAACGCATGACGACCACCGATCAGCCGGCGACCTCGCTCGATATTGAATCGGCCATCCGTGGCCTCGGCGACGGACCTCTGACAGAAGACGGCTTGCGGACGCATGTCTTCCCGCTCTTCAGCCGTGTCCTCAGCCGCGAGGAAATCTACCTCGCGAACCACTCGCTCGGGCGCCCCCTCGACCGTATGGCGGAGGATGTCCGCGCGGCGATCGACGCGTGGTACGCAGACATGGACGGCGCGTGGGGCCTGTGGGTCGATGAGCGTGAACGCTACCGATCGCTCATGGCCCGGCTCATCGGGCTGAACGATCCAAAGGCGATCGTCCCGAAGACGTCCGCGGGGCAGGCGCTCCGAGCCGTGCTGAACGCCCTGCCGCGGAAGAACGGCCCGATCCGGGTCGTCGCGACCCGGGGCGAGTTCGATTCGATCGATTGCATCCTGAAGGTCTACCGCGCCAAGGGCCTCATCGAAGTACGGTGGGTCGACGGCGACGACGCGGGAGCGTTCCACGCGGGCGACATCGTTGCCGCGACCGATTCGGAGACCGATCTCGTCCTGTGCAGCCAGGTCGTCTTTGCCACGGGCCAGGCAATCGAGTCGATTCACGCGGTGGTCGCACGAGCGCGGGAGGTGGGCGCCTACTCGCTCATCGACACCTATCACGCGGTCGGAGCGATCCCGTTCGACTTCGCCAGACTCGACGCCGACTTCGCGATCGGTGGCAACTACAAGTACACCCGAGGCGGCCCCGGAGCCGCCTGGCTCGCGGTCCAGCCCCGCCTGCTTCCAGGCGCCCGTGAGCCTCGCCCGGGCGATCTCGCGCCGATCGATACGGGCTGGTTCGCGAGACCTGAGCCCATGGGATTCGACCGCACCGACGACGCAACGCTCGCGGGCGGGGGCGACGGATGGCTCGAATCAACGCCGCCGATCCTGACCTATTTCCAGGCGAAGGCGGGGCTCGAGTTCACGCTCGCGATCGGTGTCGATCGCCTCCGCGCCTACAACCTCGAATTGCAGTCGTACCTCATCGACCGACTGCGAGGCCGCAACGTCGACCCCATCGTCCACGAGCATCGAGGCGCCTTCTTCCTCGTCCCATCCGCGGACGAACGGACGCTGTGCGCGTCCCTCAAAGACCGCGGGCTGAACACCGACGCCCGCCGATGCCCGACGACCGGACGCGGGTTTGTTCGGATCTGCCCGGACATCCTCAACACGCGCGAAGAGCTCGACCGCGCGGTCGACATCATCTGTGAGGTAATGGGCTAGGCAGGCAGAGGAAACCGCATCACGATCCGCGTCCCGCTCGGCTCGCCGTCTCCACCGGTGGACGAGACGATGTCGATCGATCCGCCGTGTGCCTCAACGATGCGTCGCGCGAGCGGAAGACCAAGACCGGAGCCGCCCGGCTTGGTCGTGAAGTACGGCGTGAACACGCGTTCAACGGCGTCGGCTGCTATGCCGGGCCCGGAGTCCTCGACCCAGAGCTCGGCGTGGCCCGCCTCGTCGTCATCGGGCGCCACGACGCTTGTGCGCATGATGAGGCGCTTCGGCGTGTTCTCAGGCGACCGCGCCATCGCCTGCGTCGCGTTGATGAGCAGGTTGAGCGTGGCCTGTTTGACGTGGTTCGCGTCGAGCATCGCGACCGGGGCGGTTGGATCGAGCGCGACATCGAGCCGAACCCCCGCGGACCGCGCCTGAGCCATGAAGAAGTCCGCGAGTCCCTCCGTGAGTTCGTTCAGGTCGGTCGGCGCCGGCTCGAGGTGCAGGGCGCCAGCGAACTCGAGGAACTCAGTCAGGACCTGACGCAGACGCTCGACCTCACGCCCGAGCGACTCGACGCGCCGCAGAAGTCGATCGCGTTCGGCTGGGTCTTCGACCGCCAGATCGGCTAGTCCTTCGGTCACCAGTTGGACGTTCAGCCCGATCGTCGACAGCGGGTTCTTAATCTCGTGCGCGAGACCCCCGGTCATCGCGCCGATCTCAGCCATCCGTTCGGCGCGGGCCGCCCGACGCTCGGCATCGCGGGCGCGAAGCATTAGCCGCTTCCGACGCGCGCGCAGAAGCGGCGCCGCGATGATCGCGGCCAATGACGCTGTGGCAACACTTCCGAGGACGAATCCGATCAGCACGCGCGATTGTTCGCTCGCCGCGAGGACGTCACCGCCTCGGCGACCGGGAGAACGCGCGATTGCGAACGACGGAGACCTCGGCCTCGTCGGCCTCCTCGTCGCTCAATCGCTCAACACGCGTGGCTTTCCATCGCGTGCCGGCGCACTCCGCGCTGTATCGAACCCGGGCGCCGTCGCGCAGAACGCGGAATCCGTCACCCTCGATCACCGAATAGTGCGCGAAGATGTCCTGGCCCTCGGGTCCGACGATGAACCCGTATCCCTTTCGGGGATCGAACCATTTCACCTCGCCCTCGATCTGTTCGAGGTTTCCACCCACCGCCGACGAGCAGTTCTTGCGCTCGCCCGCGGCCGTTTCGTCCTGAACCGTCCGCCCGTTCTCCCCACCGGGCGACCCCTGGCTCATCTGGCCATCGTGAACCTGCATGCAACGTTCCCCTCGCTCAGGGAACACCGCCGAATGGCGGCGTCATGAGAGTATGAGGAAACGCGGACGAGACCCCGATGCGGCGCCCGCGTTCTCAAGACGAGGAACGTAACCGATTTTGATACGTCGCGTCAACGCCGCTCCCGCGCGCAAAGCGCAGGAGCGGCGAACAACGCACGCTCGCTGCTGAAAACACCGACGACGCCGAAAGATGACCGACCGGTCAACGATCAGCGCGACGCGATCGTCTGTCAGTCGTCGCTCGAACCGGCGGCCGCCTCGGCGGGCGCCTTGGACGACTCCATCGCCTGCTTTCGGCTGAGCTTGATGCGGCCCTGCTCGTCAACGAGGATGACCTTGACGCGGACCTGATCGCCGACCTTGACGACATCGGCCACGCTCTCGACATAGCCCTCGGCGAGCTCCGAGATGTGGCACATGCCGTCGGTTCCGGGGGCGATCTCGATGAAGGCGCCGAAGTCCTTGACGCTGACGACCTTTCCGTTGTAGATCGCGCCGGGCTTGACCTCTTCGCAGATCGCCGAGATCTCGGCCTCGGCGTCGAGCACCTTCTGGCCGTCCGGACTCGCGACGATCACGGTGCCGTCGTCCTCGACGTCGATGTTCACGCCGTACTTGTCCTGGAGGGCGCGGATGGTCTTGCCGCCCGGGCCGATGAGCTTGCCGATCTTGTCAGGCGAGATCTTCATCTGGACGAGGCGCGGGGCGAGGAGCGAGATCTCGGCGCGGGGCTCGGCGATGACCGCTTCCATCTGCTTGATGATGTCGAGGCGACCGCGCTTCGCCTGCTCGAAGATCTTCTCCATCTGCGCGACGCTCAGGCCTCGGGCCTTGAGGTCGAGCTGGATGCCCGTGATGCCGTCGACCGTGCCGGAGACCTTAAAGTCCATGTCGCCGAAGAAGTCCTCCTCACCGATGATGTCGGTGACGAAGACCTCGTTCTCACCGTTTTCATCGGTGAAGCGACCGACCGAGATGCCGGCGCAGGTGTTGACGATCGGAACGCCCGCGTCCATCAGCGCGAGGCAGCCGCCGCAGACGGACGCCATCGACGACGAGCCGTTCGACTCGGTGATGTCGCTGACGAGGCGGATGGTGTAAGGGAACTCGGTCGGGTCAGGGATGACGCCCATGAGGCTCCGCTCGGCGAGGGCGCCGTGACCGATCTCGCGCCGGCCGGGGCCCATGATCCGCTTCGCCTCGCCCGTGCAGAACGGTGGGAAGTTGTAGTGAAGCGTGAACTTCTTCGAGTACTCGGGGAGGAGACCATCGATGATCTGCTCGTCTTTGCCCGTTCCGAGCGTGCAGGAAACGAGGCTCTGGGTCTCGCCGCGCTGGAACAGGGACGAGCCGTGCGTGCGAGCGAATCGGCCCACCTCCATGTAGAGCTGACGGATCTCCTCAGCCCCCCGGCCGTCGGCCCGCTGGCCCTTCTCGACGATGAGCTTGCGGGTGACCTTCTTCTCGAGCGTGCGGAACGCCTCCTTCGCAAACGAGCGACGCTTGGCGGCCTCGTTCGCTTCCGCGACCGTGCCGTCCTCCTTCAGCGGGAAGTGCTGCTCGAGGAAGGCGTCGCGCAGCTCGTCGACGCGCGCGCCACGCTCGGACTTGAGGCCGATCTGGCGGGCCTCGGTCATCGACGCCTCGCACTCGCGCTTGCAGGTCGCCATGATGTCGTCGGGAACGACGTTGAGGTTGCCGATCCGCTTCTCGCGACCGGCCTTGCCGACGAGCTCGTCGATCAGGTCGAGGACGCCCGCGATGTGCTTCTCACCGAAACGGATGCAGTCGAGCAGCTCGTCCTCGGGGATCTCGGCCGCGCCGACCTCGATCATGTTCATGCCGTCGCGGTGGCCCGAGAGGACGAGGTCGACGTCCGAGTACTCGAGCTGGCTGACGGTCGGGTAGATGACGTGGGTGATGTTGTCCTCGTCATCGAAAACGCGACCGACGCGGACGGTCGCGAGCGGGCCCTCAAACGGGCAGTCGCTGATCGCGAGAGCGGCCGAGGCCGCAACGCCCGCGAGGACGTCGGTGTCGTTTTCGCCGTCGTGGCTCATGACCCAGCACTGGATCTGGACCTCGTCGATGAACCCATCGGGGAAGAGCGGACGGACCGGACGGTCGATCATCCGCATCGTGAGGACTTCCTTCTCGTTCGGAGCGCCCTCACGCTTGCGGAAGCCGCCCGGGAACTTGCCCGCCGCCGACGTCTTCTCGCGGTAGTCAACGGCGAGAGGGAAGAAGTCGAGGCCCGGCCGCGGGTTGTCGCGGACGACGGTCGCGAGAACCGAGCTGCCGCCGTAGGTCAGGAGAACAGCCGCGCCCGCGAGCTTGGCGATCTGACCGGTCTCGATCCGCATGACGCGGCCGCCGATCTCCTTCTCAACGACGATCGGGGTGTTCGTCTCACGGGCCTTGGCGAGCGCATCGGCGGCGCTGGTGGCTGCGGTGGTCATGTTCTGTATTGCCTTTCTGCCGCGTCTGATCTTGACGCGGACTGACCCGCGGCGTCGCTCTCAGGAGCCGCGGGCGTGTGTTCAGCGGGCCCGACGCCCGCTTGCCTCATCAACACCCGCCGGGAGCTCGGTGCCGGAAAGGCAGAAGGCGTCACGCAGCGGTCGGCTGCCCCAAGCATGCAAGGGGAGCCCGCTGCGCGTCGCCCACTGCCGGTCCAGACGCGGCCCCGGTCGGACCAACAACGTACCCAACAAACAAACAGGCCCGCGCCGGTGTGGCGCGGGCCTGGACGAGAATCACTTACGGAGGCCGAGAGCCTTGATGGTGTCCTGGTAGCGGCCGATGTCGGTCCGCTTGAGGTACCGGAGCAAGCGGTTGCGCTTGCCGACCATCATCACGAGGCCGCGGCGGTTGTGCGCGTCCTGCTTGTTCGCACGGAGGTGCGTCGCGATCTGCTGAATCCGGGCGGTCAGCAGCGCGATCTGGACCTCGGGCGAACCGGTGTCCCCGCTCTCGCGGGCGAACTTCTGGATGACTTCTTGTTTGACCTCGGCCGCAAGCGGCATGGGCATACTCCTGACTCAGGCGTTGCGCTGTCTCGGCGACCAGCGTGGCACACTGCGACCACGCTCCGGCCCCGTCGAGCCCTCTCTCGGGCAAACCCATGTTAGCGCAGGATGAAGCCCGGTGGCGAGCGAGGTCATCGCAGAATCCGCCGAGACCCACCCGATCACGCCTCGAATCCCCACACCGGGCGCGTCGCCACGATACCTTTGCGC
The DNA here is from genome assembly GCA_002706885.1 of Phycisphaerae bacterium. Lineage (GTDB taxonomy): Bacteria > Planctomycetota > Phycisphaerae > Phycisphaerales > UBA1924. Next base: position 35,593 of record PAKY01000113.1, on the reverse strand, counting down.
CATGAGCGAATTGCAACTCTCCAGACGCGTCAGCGGCCTCAAGCCCTCCATTACCGTCGCCTTCACGAACCGGGCCAAGCAGATGCGGCGCGAAGGGAAGGATGTCCTGATCTTCGCCGCCGGCGAGCCCGATTTCGACACCCCCAAAGCCATCAAGGAAGCCGCCAAGACCGCCCTGGACGCCGGGCAGACCAAGTACGTCCCGACGCTCGGCGACCCGGAGACTCGGGAAGCCATCGCCCGGAAGCTCACCGAAGAAAACGGCATCCCGGGCCTTACGGGTGACCATGTGGCGATCTCCGCGGGCGGTAAGCACGGTCTCTACGTCGCCATGCACTGCCTCCTCGACCCGCCGAATCCGGGTGAGGAGCCCTGGGAGGTGCTGCTCCCTGCGCCGACCTGGGTGAGCTACAAGCCGATCGCGGAACTCGCTGGCGGTCGGGTCGTCGAGATCCCCGCAGGCCCCGAAGCCGATTTCCGAGCGACCGCCGATCAGATCGCGGCCGCGATCACCCCCCGGAGTCGGTTGCTCGTGCTCTGCACGCCGAGCAACCCGTGCGGCACGCAGTACCCCGAAGCGGACCTCCGCGCCATTGCCAAGGTCGTCGCAGAGAAGGCCGCGACGGTCGCGCCCGACTTGTTGATCTTCGTCGACGAGATGTACGAGAAGATCGTCTACGGCGGGATCGAGCACTTCTCGATCGGATCGATTCCCGAGGTGGCCGAGCGGACGATCACCCTGAACGGTCTGAGCAAGGCGTTTGCGATGACCGGGTGGCGGATCGGCTACACGGCGATGCCGGGCGCTTTTGGAAAGACCTTCATCAAGGCGATGGGCACACTTCAGGGCCAGATGACGACCAACATCACGAGCTTCAACTATGCCGCGATTCGCTGCGCCCTCACCGACTCCGGAGTGAAGGGGGAGGTCGAGCGCATGCGCAAGGCCTTCGGCGAGCGGGCCGAGCTGATGCACAAACTGCTGAGCGACATTCCGGGCATCAGGTGCCCTCGACCGACCGGCGCGTTCTACGTCTTCCCAGACGTCTCGGCGTTGTACGGCACGACATCGCCAGGCGGGAAGCCGATCAAATCGGCTCTCGACCTCTGCGAGGCGTTGCTTGTCGAAGCGGGCGTCGCGCTCGTCCCGGGCGCCGACTTCGGCGGCTGCGGTCCCGACTGCGCCCGCCTGAGCTTCGCGTGCGACGAAGCGACGATCAAGGAGGGCGTAAAGCGACTTGCCGACTTCGTGAGCAAGCTGAAGCGCTGACCGCCGCTACTCCATCGGCTTATCGGCGAAGGGCAGCACGTCGGGAATGACCTGCACCTCTGTCGTGAACACATGCGGCGCCATGAACCCCTCCGCGGGGAACGTTGCCTCGATCAGGAACGCGCGGAACCCCGTCTCGGGCGCCTCGACGGCCGCGAGATACGACCCGTCCGCTTCCGGGCGAAGCGGGCGAAATGTCCACGCCGCGCCGATGGTCTCAAGGCGAAAATCTCGAGCCTCCGGATTCGTCGCCTCCCAGAGCAGGACCTTGGCGGGCTCGGTCGATGTCTGCAACCGCAGCGTATTGGCCGCCTCCCCCACCTCCCATGAGAGTGACGGCAGTTTGTGACCACGGGCGACCGCGTCATGGAACGCGAGCGCGGAGGTGAGAACATCGGGTCGGTCGTCGATGCTGTGGTTCACGTTCGGAACGACGCGGAGGTATGTCGGGCCGGGCAGGTCATCGAAGTAGTACTTCGTCGAATCGGGCAGGAAGTACTGATCACCCCCGGCGTTAACTAGGAGCTTTGGCATCGTGAGGCGATCGCGCATCGTGTACGGATCGACGATGCCCCGGATCGACTCGAAGCGGGGAGACGTGAGCATCTTTGCGAAGCCGCGGCCCGCGTAGTCACCGATCGCCGGCGCCCAGAAGCCGTAGGCGCCCCAGTGATGCTTCATCACCTCCGGCAGGTTGATCGTGTCGATCACCATCGGCACGATGCCGCGCACGCGGTCGTCCACCGCGGCCGTGAGCCATGTCGTCCATCCCCGCTTCGACCCACCGGTAAGAACGAATCCGGTCACCGCCGGACCGTCGCCGATGCTTTCCATGAGCTGCTGGGTCGCCGTCATCCCCGCGACCGCCGACTTGGCCATGGCCTGGTGAATGACCCATCCGGTGTCGCGCTCGGCCATCGCGATCTGCCAGCTCTCGGCGAGCAGATCGTCCTCGTACCGCTTCTTGCCGTCGTCACGCAGCTCGAGCGGCTGGTTCGGAACAGTGGGGAGCAGGACGACAACCGACCGCGTCAGAGACGAAATCCGAGCGATGTGCCCGCTGATGCGAGCCGGCGGCTCCTCCCGTCGGCGTCCGCCTCCAATGACGAGCAATGCGGTGTCGTGTTCAACGACCGGCGGCACGACAACCTGCATCATGTGCGTCCACGCGGGATGAGAAACCTCTTCCTCCGACCGCCAAGTCTGGCTGGTGAGATCGACCGCGAACCCACGGGTCCCCGGCATCGGCTCGTACGTCTGCACGATCCGCCACGCGAAGCTCTCGTCGAGCTCGGCGGTGTAGCGGTCGAGGGCGTGGGTTCCGTCGTCGGTCGCGACCGCGAGCTGACCTACCAACGAGAGCAGCATGAAGCTCAGGAATGTCCAGACGCGCATCGTCTCGCCCTCCGTGATTGCCGAACGATCGACCGATGGTGAGCCTACCGCCTCACATCACGTCGGACGAATCCGAGGCATCTTCGAGAAATCGACGCCGAAGGTTGTCAGTCAGCCGGTCCGCGACAGTGTCCCAAGGCGGGCACCCGTCGCCCAGTTCCGCACGTAGGGATGTGACGGGGCGCCCAACCAGCCCGCAGGGAACGATGAGTTCGAAGTGTCTGAGGTCGGTGGTCACGTTCAGAGCCAGACCGTGAAGGGCGATCCATCGCCGCACCCGAACCCCCATCGCGCAGATCTTCTTGGCTGACGGCCCGTCTCCGACCCAAACCCCCGTCGCCGATTCGTCTCGGCCCGCTCGGACGCCGAATACACCGAGCGTCGATATGACTGCCTCTTCCATAATCCGGAGGTGCTCGTGCAGCCCCACCCGGAGGCGTTTGAGGTCGATGACGGTGTAAACCACCACCTGACCCGGACCGTGGTACGTCACGTCGCCTCCGCGATCCGTCCGGGCAAGCGCCACGCCGTGACGAGCGAGGAGCTCGGACGACGCGAGCACGTGCTCCGCCGCCCCGGGCCTGTTGCTGACGGTGATGACCGGATCATGCTCAAGCGCCAGCAGCGTGCCAGCATGATCCGAGCCCGCCTCGCGAGAGGCCATCGCTGCGGCGTGGCGTTCGAGCTGGAGGGCGTACGCGGCCTCGTACGAGAGGCGTCCGGGGCGTTCAACGTCAATCGTGAGTGGCACGCCGAAGGCTACACTGGCGGCATGCCAAACGTGCACCCGTCAGCGGTGGTCGATAGCCGAGCGCAGATCGCGGAAGATGCGGTTGTCGGCCCGTTCTGCGTCATCGAGGGACCCGTCACGCTCGGATCGGGCGTCCGGCTCATCGGCCAGAACTGGGTCCGCGGCCCCGCGACGATCGGGAGCGGATCCCGGATGTACCCCGGAGCGGTCGTCGGCACGCCGGCGCAGCACACGGGCATGGACCACGACGCCGAGACCGCAGGCGTCCTGATCGGCGAGGGCGTCGTCCTCCGCGAACACTCCACGGTGCACGCCCCGATCCAGAACGACATCCCCACGACCATTGGCGATCGCTGCTACATCATGAATGGCGGCCATGTCGGCCACGACTGCATCCTCGAAGAGGACGTCATTATCGCGGCCCACGCGGTCCTCGGCGGGCACGTCGAAGTGGGCGCGAAGGCCTTCGTCAGCGGCGCTGTCCAGATCCACCAGCGGGGTCGGATCGGAAGGCTCGCGATGCTCTCGGGCGGCGCGAGCTGCTCGCTCGACGCGCCGCCCTTCGCCATGATCATCGACCGAAACGGCATGTGCGGGCTCAATCTCGTCGGTATGCGCCGCGCCGGCATTCCGAGTCCGCTCATCACAGGCGTCCGCGACGCCTACCGCACGCTGATGGCCAAGGGACTCCCGCCCGCGGAACTGATCGCGGGCCTCGACGAACTCGGCCGCGAGAACGAGCTCTGTGCAGAGATCGCCGAGTTCTATCGACACACCACGCGTGGCGTCGCCCCGGGCGACGGCCGCCCGCTGGCCCACACCCTCCGCTGGCTCCGTCGATGGATCCGCGAGGGCGACGAGCGGTCGAGCGAACTCGAAGCCGTCGAGGACCGCGCCTGACCATGGCCTGGCGGAGCCTCGAAACCCGACGCGTGCCCGAGATCGAGCCCGTACGTCCGCCCGAGGGCGCCGTGTTCGGTGTCAAGGTCTTGGCGAGCGGCAGCAGCGGCAACGCTTCGCTTGTCTATGTCCCCGGACCCGCCCCCGGCAGGCCCTCGTGGCTCGGCATGATCGACGCCGGCATCAGCCCAGCGCGGGTCCGCAAGCTCCTCGCCGCCGACGGCCTCGACATGCTCCGCATCGACGACGTGATCTACACGCACCTCGATCGCGACCACGCCCAACTCACCTGGTCGAAGCTCCGCGCGTGCCGCGCCGTTCGACGTATTCACCGCCGCCACGTCTCCCGCGCCGAACGCGACGGCCACGCGTTCCGACGCATCGAGACTTACGACGACCCCTTCGACGTCTCAACCGGCATCCGGGTCCGAAGCGTCCTCTCGGCGCACGACCAGCTTGGGGTAGCGGTGCTCCGCCTCGAATTCGAAACCGCGGCGGGAAACGCGAGCCTCGGTTTCGCCACCGACGTCGGTTCGATCGAGAACGCCTGGCTCGATCTGCTCCGAGGCGTTGACATCCTCGCCATCGAGTCAAACTACTGCCCGCAGCTTCAGCTCGCCTCGCCTCGTCCGCCCGCGCTCAAGCGTCGGATCATGGGCGGCGCCGGCCATCTCAGCAACGCCGAATCGGCCGAGGCGGTGGAGTCGATCGATCCCGCCCAGAGCATCGTCCTGCTGCACCGCTCGCAACAGTGCAACGACGCACGCCGAGTCTTCGAGGCGCACGCCCGTCGGGCCGATCGCCTCACCCTTTCCGATCAGGCCGAACCGACGCCGTGGCTGTGGGCGACGTCCACGCCCGCTCGTGCCGCCCGACCGGCGTCCGCCCCGCGTCGCCCGGCCACGCTCTTCGACCACCTCCCCATCGGCTGAGCCCGCCCATGACACGCCCGGACCGACTCGCTCGCCTCGGCCGCGGAACTCGAAACCGCGAGAGTTCGCCCGCGCACGCGCGAGCCCTCGGATCGTGGCTTGCTTCTCGTCTCAAGTTCACCAGGGTCGTCTGCGCCGATGGCGTTCGCTACACGCCGCACGGTCGCCGGAACCGCGAGACCTCTCTCGCACGCGCGTACGAGGTCACCTTCCCCGACGCGCCGACCATCCGAATCCATCCGACGCCTGCCCGCGTCTTCGATGATCTCACACCCGACCCGCTCTCAGCGGCTGTCGAATCACTTGCCCCCGCTCTTCGCCCCGGTGGACGCGCGCTGGTTATCGGCTGCGGAACAGGCGCTCCCGCGTTCACCATCGCTCGCGCCATTGGCCGCGCGGGCGGCGTCATCGCAACCGACACCGATGCGGAATCGATCCGATTTGCCCGCCGCCGCTATCCGATGGACAACCTCGGTTTCGAGCGAGGCGGGATCGAATCGCTCGACCAGGAGGTCGGGCCCTCGTTCGACGCCGTTCTCGTCCCGGCCCGATACGTCGCCGATCAGGCCATGCTGATCCGACTTCTCGAGTCGCTCCTCCGACCCGCCGACCTCTGCTTCCACGGCGCCCCGAACGATGTCGATCGCGTGGAGGCGTTGGTTCGACTCCACGCGTCGCCCGAACAACCGGAACCGATAACGCTTTGGCGGAGTACCGGAATGAAGCTCGTCCGCGCGCCCCTCGTCGCGCGGCGGGACCCCGGTCACGGAGATCAGGGCGATGATCGCCACGACACGGACGATTCCGATGGCAACCAAGGCCCGTTCGGTGTCTAGTGTTGCCCGAATGCCGCACGAAGCCACGAACAAGAACAGCACCGCCCTCGACTTCGCGACCGACTGCGCCCGTTCGCTCCGCGGGAGCAAGTGCGAGAACGTCGTCATCCTCGATGTCCGGGAACTCAGCCAGGTCACCAGGTTCATCGTGATCGGCTCGGGCACGTCCGACCGCCAGATGAACTCCGCGCTCGACGACGTCGCCGAGCTCGGTGAGGAACGAGGCCTGAGCGCGTTCCGAACCTCGAAGGACGACCGGTCGACGTGGCTGCTCGCCGACTTCGTCGAGGTCGTGGTGCACCTCTTTGAGCCGAACACGCGGGCGTACTACGACCTCGAGATGCTCTGGGGCGACGCCCCGCGCGTGACGTGGCGTACGCCGAACGAGGCCAAGGCGAGCACGGAGAATCAGGAGTGAGCGCCCCCGGCCAACTCACCCGCGTCAGCGTCGCGCCCAAAGCCTCCGGCTCGCCCGCGGGCTACGAGGTCGTCATCGGCGAGAGCCACCTAGCCCTGGAACTGAGCAACCTGAGTGTGCTCCTTCAACGCCCTCCGGGACGCGTCGTCGTCGTTATCGACACAGGCGTTCCGGATGCGATCACCGATCGCGTGATCGAATCGCTCCACGTCGGACGTTGGAACGTCACGACCATTCAGATGAAGCCGAGCGAGAGCGTCAAGACCCTCGCAACCGTCCGTGGCCTCCTTCTCCGAATGCAGCAACACAAGCTCGAACGCGGCGAACCGATCGTCGCGATCGGCGGAGGCGTCGTCGGTGACACCGTCGGATACGCGGCATCGGCCTACCGCCGCGGCGTGCCGGTGATCCAGTGCCCGACCACGCTCCTCGCGATGGTCGACGCCTCGGTCGGTGGCAAGACCGGCGTCAACCTCGACGTCCCCAACGCGGCAAACCCCGATGGACCCAAGCTGCTCATGAAGAACGCCATCGGCGCGTTCCACCAGCCGGCGGCCGTATTCGCCGACGTCGAAACGCTCGAGTCACTCACCGACCGCGACTTCCGCTGCGGGCTCGCCGAGTGCTACAAGCACGCGATGCTCGCCAGCGACTGGGGCGACCCCGACCTGCTCGCGTGGACCCGCTCCCAGAGAGCCGCGATCATGGGGCGCGACGCAGAGACGCTCGCCGCGCTCGTCGCCCGGTCCGTCGCTCTGAAGGCACGGGTCGTCGCGGACGACGAGCGCGAAACCCGCCCCGACGGCGGACGCGCGACGCTCAACCTCGGTCATACCTTCGCGCACGCGATCGAGACCATTCCGGGACTCACCCCGGATGGGGATCCGCAGAACGCCCCACTTCGACACGGCGAGGCCGTCGCGATCGGTCTCGTCGCGGCCACAGCGACGGCCGTTCGCGCGGGACTCTGCGATCCCGTCGTGCTCGATCACGTCCGCGCCGACCTGAACGCCTTCGAACTGCCCACGAGCGTGGGCGGCCTACCGGACCACGCGACCCTTCTACAGACCATGTCGCACGACAAGAAAGCCGTCGGCGCCGCCCCGCGGCTCATCCTCCCCACATCGCTTGGCTCTGTTCGGGTGGTGGACACCGCTCCGGTCGAGGCCATCGCCGCAGGGTGGGACGCTGTTCGCGCCGGCTGACTCGCCAGGCGCCCCAGACCGCGCAGTTTCAAGCCTTCCAGACGCCATCACCGATAACGCCGATTGGACGCTGGTCTCTTGCGTCCGTGGGGACATTCTCTGCCAATCGGCGACGCCTTCGGCCCAGCATTGGAGAGCGACGTGCGCACCATCGCGATCATCAACCAGAAGGGTGGTTGTGGGAAGACGACGACCGCGATCAACCTTTCCGCGTGTCTCGCGGAGCAGGGCAAGCGCGTACTCCTCATCGACCTCGACCCGCAATCTCACTGCGCAGCGGGACTTGCCGTCCCCGAGAAGCAGATAGACCAGGACATCTCCGACGCGCTACTCGCGCCGACGGACCGCCGACTCGACGCCAAGCGGCTTGTCTGGCGCATCGCCCACAACCTCGATCTTCTCCCGAGCCGCACCCGTCTCGCGGCGGTCGAAGCGCCGGGCGGACCGCTCGCTTCCGAACCGGAGCCCGAGCGTCGCCTGACGAGCGTTCTCGAACGCCTCGGCGTGGCCGACTCCCACGACATCTGTGTATTGGACTGCTCGCCGTCCATCGGCTTGCTCACCTACAACGCCCTCGCGGCCGCCACTGAAACACTCATCCCCGTCGAAACCAGCTACTTCAGCCTCCTCGGCGCCCAGAAGCAGCGTCGCACGATCCGCTCGGTCAGCCGCCGTCTCGGCATGCGTCACCCGACGCGGATGCTCGCGACGATCCACGATCCGACGAGGCCCCTCGCCCGCGCCCTCTTCGACGAGCTCGCCCGCCAGTTCGGCCCCGACCTGATCCCGGCGCCGATCCGCATGGATCCTCGCCTCCCCGAAGCAGCCTCATTCGGTCGCCCGATCACGGAGTACGACGACCACTCCAACGGCTGCGCCGACTACCGCTCGCTCGCCGTCTGGCTGCTCGAAGCCTCATCCTCAAACGCGTCCGGAAGCGATGAGGACGAGAGCCGCGACGAGGGCCCCGACGTCACCGTCGTTCAGTCCGACCCCCCGAGAATCCGCACCCGCCCATCGAACGGGACCGTCTCCCACGCCGAGTCGATCGCGGCGACAGAGGATGAGGTCGGGTCAGAGTTCGACGCCGATCTCATTGAGAACGGCGAGATCACCGCGAGCGTTGCCGCGATCGCGGCGCAGGCCGCGACCCTCAGCAGAGCCGCCGACGTCAGCCGCCGCGCCATGGGACGCCGCGGGACGATCGAGAACCCCCGCTACCGCGTCCGCGCCGTCAGCGGACCCCTTCGTCTGATCGAGGAGATCCAGGACTCGGCCCCGATGCAGGCCCAGCGAAGCTCCGTTGAACGCCTCTTCGGCGCGAGAGCCGCGGGACAGCGGATCATGTTCGTTCAGCCGATCGAACTCGGACGACGGGTCCATGTCGCCGGCACGTTCAACAACTGGGATCCGATCAGCCACGCGATGCGTCACAACGACGAGCTGGGCATCCACGAGCTCGCGCTCGACGTCGAACCGGGCATCCACGAGTACCGCCTCGTGGTCGACGGTCGGTGGATCGACGATCCGCACGCCGCCGAGACCCACAAGAACGACTTCGGCGGATACAACGCGATCGTCCGTGTGACAGGTCCGGAGAAGGCCCGCTAGCAGGAGCCACCAGTGACGACACCGCCGCGTCACCCTCACCGCCCCTATCCCCGCCTCCGCCTCGGCGCCGACGAGGACACCCTCGACGCCCCGCCTTCCCTGCCTGCCGACCGCGGCCCGGTCCGACACGCTGACGAGAGCGTCGAAGACGAACTCGTGCACGATGAACTCGCGGCGCTGTTCCTCGGCCCGCGGACCAAGCCCGCCGAACCCACCGAACCACAGCGACGCTCGATCGGCGCCTCCGTCGAGATCGCGTTGCTCGGCCACCTCCCGACACGTGCCACGCTCTGGATCAGGCAATACGCCGACGCGATCGCCGCTCAGGGCGCGGCGCCCGTGGGCCTGATCCGCGCAAGCGGCGGAGCGTTGCGGATCGACGCCGTCCGTCCCGGACCCGAGCCGCTCATCGAGGGAGATGCGCCGACGGCAAACGCCGCGCTTGACGCGATCCGTCGCGGATGCGAAGAGGTCGTGCTGCTGACCGACGAGATCGGCCAGGTCGGGCTCGCATCGACCGATGACGTAGGCGTTGCCATCCTGACCGCCGCGAACGACGCCGCGATCATCCACGCGTACAAGCTCATCAAGGCCGTCGCGGCGATACGACCCGCCCGCGAGACCGAGATCCGCGTCGTCATCGTCGGCGCTACCCCCGACGTCGCGTCGCACGCCTACCGCCGCCTGAAGTCGACCGCCGAACGCTTCCTTGAGGTGGATCTGATCCGCGGTCCGACTATCGAGCGGGCGGGAATGTGCAACGCCCGAACGCTCTACGCCGGCGCTGACGCCCGCTCGGCGTCCGACATCCTCCGCTCCCTCGTCGGCGGCGTATCGGCGCCGCCCGCATCAACGCCGACGCCTCCGCAGCGAACACCGGTCCAACCAGCGAGCCCCGCACCGAGCTCGCCTACGAAGCCCCGGCTCGATGAATCGACCGACGACCCGAGAGACCGTGGGCGAGACCCGTCACGACCGGACATCTACCCGCTCCACCAATGGATTGAAGCCCTCACACCGATCGACGCCCCTCGGGCCATGCCCGATCACGTCGAGGTGGCGATCGACCGCTCGGGCGCCGTGCGCCTCGTCGCGTCTCCACGCCATATCCCAGACCTGCTCAGGGCGGCTCGGTGGTGGAAGCTCAACGGCTCTCTCGCGGCGCGAGCCGACGATCGCATCCGCAACGCCCGCCCGACGCTTCACGTCGTCACAGACGATCCGCAAGCCGCGTCAGGGCTCTCAGGTGGGCCGTTTGAGGTCGCCCTCGTCACAGTCGGCGTCGCGGAGGGAATCGCCCGCCGCGTCGCCGTCAGGCCGTCTCCGCCCGCTTGACGCGGAGATCGCCGAGCGTGGCGGTCTTGGTCCGCAGCGTCGCCTCATCGATGACGTACTCGGCGTTCTGGTTGTCCAGATCGGGCAGGTCGTACATCAGGTCGAGCATGATCTCTTCCATCACCGCTCGAAGGGCGCGGGCGCCCGTCTTGCGCTGGACGGCGCGGTTCGCGATCTCGCGGAGCGCCCCCTCGGTGAAGGTAAGCTCGGCGCCCTCGAAGCGGAAGAGCTGCTGGTACTGACGCACGATGGCGTTCTTCGGCTCGGTCAGGATCTTGACCAGGGCATCGATGTCGAGCGGCATCAGCGGCGTCATGATGGGCAGACGACCCACCAGCTCCGGGATCAGCCCGAACTCAACGACGTCCTCGTTCGTCACCTGGCCGAGAAGCTGGAGCCGCTCCTGCTCCGCGTTGAGCGGACGCGTGTCGTCACCGCCCGCGAAGCCGATGCGGGTCTTGCCCACGCGCCGACGGATGATGTCCTCGAGCCCGACGAACGTGCCGCCGCAGATGAACAGCACCTGGCTCGTGTCGAACTGGATGTACTGCTGCTCGGGGTGCTTCCGCCCGCCCTGCGGCGGGACGTTCGCGACCGTGCCCTCGAGCATCTTCAGAAGCGAACGCTGCACGCCCTCGCCCGAGACGTCGCGGGTGATCGAGACGTTGTTGCTGGTCTTGCCGACCTTATCGATCTCGTCGATGTAGATAATGCCCCGCTGCGCCGCCTCGACATCGAAGTCCGCGGCCTGGAGCAGCTTGAGCAGCAGGTTCTCGACGTCCTCGCCGACATAGCCCGCCTCGGTCAATGTCGTCGCGTCACCGATGGCGAACGGAACCTTGAGCATCCGCGCGAGCGTACGAGCGAGCAGCGTCTTGCCACTGCCGGTGGCGCCGATGAACAGGATGTTCGACTTGTCGAGCTCGATGCTCCCCGCGTCGTCGCTCTCGGCGTGCAGCAGCCGCTTGTAGTGCGCATGCACCGCGACCGACAACGCCTTCTTCGCGTCATGCTGGCCGATGACGTACTCGTCGAGGAACGACTTGATCTTGCTGGGTGACGGCACGTCGGAAAGCGTGCTCGAAGCGCTGCCCACCCGACGCCGCTCCTGGCGGAAGATGTTTTGACAGAGGTCGACGCAGTTGTTGCAGATGTAGACCTCGCTCGGGCCTTCGACCATCGGCCCGACCTCGCGGCTCGTCTTACCGCAGAACGAGCACGTCGTCACGCGACGCCCGCGGAAGCCGCCGCCGCCAGAGCCCGAACCCGAACCGCTGCCTGAGCCCGAGCCGCCGCCGGAACCACCGCTGCCCGATCCACCCTCACCCGAGCCTTCGCCCGAGCCGGAACCGTTGCCGCTCAGCCTGGAAGCCAGCCACTCGTTCGGACGACGCCCCGTGCGTTCTGTCATAGCCAAAGGCCTCTCCACTGCGTGCTCGCTTCCCTGCCTGGTGTGCATCTGGTCCCCAGATGGTGGCGTCTATCGGCCGTCCGGACAACAAACATGACGGAAGAGACGCGCGAAACGCGCCATTCCATCGATACGACGGCCTCAACGCGAGGCTAGCGGTCCGCGCCGCCGTTCTCCAGAGTCTTCATCGACTCGATGCCTTCTTCTGTCTTCGTCCCTTTTCGACCTGCGATCGCGTTCACCATCGATCGTTTCGCCAGATCAAATTCTTCCGCCGAGATCTCACCGCTGTCGCGCATCGCGCGGAGGTCATCCAGAAAACCCCGCTCGACATTCTCGCTCTTCGCAGGTCCAAGAAAATGCCGCCGTATCGCGACCATACCGATGCTCGCAACCACCACCAGACCGATCAGAACGCCAACCCACAGCAGAATGCCGCCGACCTCGCCGCTCGACGCCGACTGCGCGATCACCGAACCCATCCCCACCTACGCCTCCTCCGACGCGATGGCTTCGCGGATCGGCGCCACCAGATTGGGCAGCACACGAGAACTCGCCAGTTCCTCCCCGATCTCGGCCAGTTCGCCGAACATCTCCGGAAGCCGCTTGAGGTCCGTCACCGGCTCGTACCGCCGCAGCGTCAGGTACACACTGATCGGCTCCGACCCGCGGTCCGGATCGAGACTCGAGGCGAGCGTCGATCGCGTCTTCACCTCGTAGTGCACCTCGGTGTGCGTGCCGGCGTCGCCGAACTGACCCGAACCCGGCTGCAGCGCAAGCAGACCAATGAGCGGTTGGAAGTCGATCGGGATCGCGTTCTCCACATCGAACAGCGACGCCAACGGTGACCCTTCGAGCAGCGCTCTCGCCACAAGCGCGTCGTGATTCGTCGAACACGCGAGGTCGAACCCATAGAGCAACTCGATGTATTCCAGATCGAGCGGACTGATCGACAGGAAGAACGGCGCCACCTCGAGCACGGCCTTGTGCAGCCCGTATCCGTCCGCCGTCCGTTCCGGGTTCACGACGCCGGAACGGATGTTCGAAGACCGCACCGCCAGCCACCGGTGCGGCGGCTCATCGAGCGGGCTCTCCAGCGCGAGTTCGTCCTTGTACCGCCTGAACGACGACATCGTCGGAAACTGACGACGCACCCGCTCGAACAGGTCGAGCATGGTCTCGCGGCTGCGCGGCAGATCGAGCTTCACGCTCAGCTTCTGGTTGATGTAGAAATCCGAGCACAGCGCCCGGTAGCCCTCGGTCATGGACGCAGTGTACGGGTCACGCCGCCCTCCGCATCGGCTCGACGCGCCAGTACGTCAACGACCGCCAGGCCCACTCGAACGGCCCGTACCGGAACCACCGAAGCCAGAGGGCGCTGAAGATCAGGTTGAACACCCACACCCCGAGCACGACGCCCCAAAGGCCCGGGTAGTCGATCGATCCAAGAAGTCCGAACCCGTACCCGTAGAACATCGTCGTGCACACGATCGACGTCAACAGGTAATTGGTCAGCGCCATCCGCCCGACGTTCGCGAGCGCCCTCGACACCGCCCCTGCGGCGCTGCTCGAGACCACCAGTCCGATGGCACCCATGTATCCGAGCGAAATCGGTATCCCCACGAACTGCGAGACCGACTGCCAGAGGAAGTTGCCGTACGCGGGCGACGCCGCTCGCAATCCGAAGTATGCGAGCAATGTCAGGCCGAAACCGCCGAGAAGCCCGCCGACCGCGAGCGATCGATAGAACCGCGGCGACCGCTCGCCCGTGATCACACCCAACCGCGTCAATCCCGCGCCGATGAGCATCAACCCCGTCACCCCGGGCAGGAAGAACGCTCCGAGCAACCACATGAACAGCACGGTGGAGAGGCGGTAGCTGACGATCCCGACATACCCCCCGAGGTACGCGGCCGTCTCGTTCGCGTCGGCGCCCATCAATTCCTCGGCGCCGACCTGCCCGTTCTCCGCTGCCCAGACGCCGAAGAGCGAGAACAACAGCAGGAGCGCGGTGCTCAGCAGATGAAGCCCTGCGCCAATCGCAATCTGGATCTTTGGTTCGATCCTTCGCATCCACCACAAGGCCGCCATGCCCGTCACCGCGTACCACACCAGGATGTCGCCGTACCAGAGCAGGATCGCGTGCGCTATCCCGAATACCAGCAGCCAGGCCATCCGCCGGTACCACAGCCCCGCCCCGGTAGACAGCGACGAAGTTCCGGACGATGTCACCACCTGTTCAACGCCACACTCCGGGCAAGTGAACCGTTGGCCCGGCGACGCCAACCCAAAAAACGGGTAAGCACATTGCGTACAGCAAATCTCGGCGGCCCGAACCGTCGCCGCCGCCGTCTTTTTGTCAAAGACAACCAGCCCAGCCCCGAAGAGCATGCTGAACAACGCCATCATCTTCCCCAGGAAGAAGATCGACACCACCGCATAGCCGATCTCGTTCCATTGCCCGCCGCCCATCTCGCCAGGGTCAACCGCCGCCGCCTGCGGCCATGAGAACGCGACGATGTTCGGCCCAAGAATCCCGAGCAGCGCAAACCCGCGGAGCGTGTCCATCATCTGGAACCGCTCCGCCGGCTTAATCGGCTCCACGCGATGTTCATCACGCGGAGACCGATCGAGAGGCGCCTCCATCTCGACCGCCCGAGTCCCTACCGCTCCATCAGCCACGACATCACCTCCTCGGTCGACGAGAGATCCTCGACGACCCGATCCGCCCCAGCCCGTGACAGCTCGTCCAACGATGTCCGCCCTGTCGTAACGCCCAGCGAGCGACACCCATTCGCCATAGCGCACGCTACATCGTGCGACGTATCACCGACAATCGTGACCGACCGCGGCGATCGACCGTGAAGCGCGACGTACCGCTCGATCGCAACCGGAGGCAGATGCTCCCGCGCCGGCGGGTCGAAAGGCGACCCGTCGCCCCACGCCTGCACCGCGAAGCGTTCAGGGTCGATCCCCGCGGCACGCAGTTTCATACCACCGGTCTCCTCGAAGTTCCCGGTCAGCACGCCCACCGTGACCTCCTCGACCGCATCCAACGCATCGAGCAACGCAACCGCGCCGGGAAGCGTCCGCACGCGACCATCGAGCATCGCGCCGAGGCGCTCCACATACGCGGAACGCATAGATGCCGCGTGATTCGGCGTCGGAGCAATCCCGTTGGCCACGAGCAGATCTCGGAGGATCAGGGGATCGATCCGCCCCGCGAACGGCACGCCTTCGGAGTGAAAATCGTCGCCGAAGATCGCCCGGCCGGCCGCGACCATCGCGCCACGGCCCGCGCCCTGGGTATCGATGAGTGTGAGATCGACATCGAAGAGCACCAGCACCGACCGCTGCCCCCTACCGCCTGACCTCGAACGACCGCTCATCCTCAACCACCGCGATCTCCTCGCGAACCTCGCTCTCGATCCATCGTGACATCCGCTCCAGAACGCTGACCAGCACCGCCTCGACCGATTCGGCCGCTCCCTGAGCCTCAAGCGTGACGGATCCGTCCGCTTCGTTCCGCACCCACCCGACGACCCCGCCCCGCTCGGCGATGGACTGGGCCGTCGCTCGGAAGCCGACGCCCTGAACCCGCCCCGTGTAGCTCACCCGAGCCCGTACCATGACCATGTTGTACCGCGCCGCCAAAACGGCCGCGTCGGGACTCAGGGGTCACGATCAGTGGACGAGTGGGAGCAATTCAAGCTGCAAGTGCGAGAGGCCTCCGACATCGCGGGTGTCGTGGGCGAGCGTCTCACCCTCAAGTCCAAGGGACGCGAGCTCGTCGGTCTCTGTCCCTTCCACGACGATCACAACCCCTCAATGGCGGTGATTCCCTCGAAGGACATGTTCTGGTGCCCCGTCTGCGGCGCTGGCGGCGACGTCTTCACCTTCGTTCAGCGCTACCACGGCATCGAATTCATCGACGCTCTCCGGATGCTGGCCGACCGGGCAGGCCTTGAACCCCCTAAACGAACGAGTTCCAATGGGCGGAGTGACACCCCAAACTCACCCTCGGCCAGCCGTCAGGATGTCGTGAGCGTGAACGGCCTCGCAGCTCGGTACTTCCAGGCGCTGCTCAGCCATCCCGAACACGGCCGCGCCGCCCGCGAGTTGATCGCACGCCGTGGTATCTCCGACGCCATGGTCGAGCGATTCGGCATCGGCGCCGCCGCCGATCGGTGGGACGGGCTCAAGACCATGGCCGAACGCAGCGACTGGGACGTCCGCTCCCTCGTCGCCGCCGGTCTGCTCAAGCGAAAGGACAACGCCGACCATCTGTACGACGGCCTGCGCAACCGCCTGATCTTCCCGATCCACGGCGAGAGCGGCGACGTCATAGCCTTCGGCGCCCGCCGCATCGACGACGCCGACGACCCCAAGTACCTCAACAGCCCCGATACGCCAGCGTTCAAGAAGTCGACCGCCCTCTTCGGGCTCCCCCACGCCCGCAACGCCATCCGTCGCGAAGACACCGCGGTGGTTGTCGAGGGCTACACCGACGTCATCGCGTGCCATCAGGCGGGCGTCGAACACGTCGTCGGCACGCTCGGCACCGCGTTCACCTCGGAGCATGCCCGCAAGCTTCGCGGCCTGTGCGCCCGCGTCGTCCTGCTCTTCGACGGCGACGAGGCGGGTCAGCACGCCGCCGACCGCGCGTTCGAGGTTGTTCTGGCGTCGAAGGTGGACGTCGGCGTCGCCGTCCTCTCGTCGGTGACCGACGCCAAGGACCCCGACGAACTGCTCAAACGCGACGGCGGCGCCGAGCAGCTCCGCCGAGCCCTCGAGGCGGCCGAGCACGTCGTCGATTTCTGGGGCCGACGACTCGCGGCCAAGCTCGCGGGCGCCGGCCCCGGCCTCGCCTCTCGCACGCTCGAGGACGAACTCCGACGCCTCGCCGACCTCGGACTCACCCGCATGAGTCCCATGGAGCGGCGCCTGCTGCTGGAAAGGCTCGCCGCCGCGTCGGGCGTCCCGCAGACCGAACTGCTCGCGTCGCTCCCGTCAGGAAGGAGCGCGAGATCGCAGCCGATCGGGGCGCGAGCGGACGCCGACCCGGACCGTCCGCTCCGTGAACTCCGCGTCGGACGCCTCGAGGACGCCGAGTACATGGTCGGGTGTCTTCTCGCCGAACCGGCGCTCATTGAGCGACTCAACGGCGTCGACATCCCCGATCCGACCGATCCACGGGTGACAGCGATCCTCCATGTGGCGCAAACCGCCAGCACGAATGGGCGACCGATTTTCGATGACCCCGAGATCGCCTCCGCCGCGGCGACGCTCGAACAACGAGCGACGGAGGCCGCAGGCGAGGAGCCGCAGGCGGTCGAAACCTTGTTCAATCATCTGCTGAACAAGTTCCGCGACGCGTCGTCCTCCGACGCCTCCCCTGAAGTCACCGTCGCCGATCGCCTCGCCGCGCTCCGCGCCCGCGGCGGCGTTTCCGGCGCCTCGCCCTATGGACGGCGCAAGCCCCGCGCGTGATTTTGGTCTAGAGTCATCGATGGCCGTGGCAGGACCGCCGCGGGGTCGGGAGCGGAAGCGTTGATGCAGAACCTGCCGGATCAGTTGACAACCCTGTTCGCCGAGTCGCGCAAGAGAGGCTGGCTCAGCTACGAGGAGCTCAACAACGCTCTTCCCGACGAGATGGTCGATCCGGGTGAGGTAGACGGCCTGCTCGTGCACCTCGACGAGCTGGGCGTCGAGATGGTCGATGAGCTCGAGTACCGCGCCCGGCTCTTCCGCGCCCGCCGCGCGAAGGCCGCCGCCCCGCCCGAAGACCGCGACGAGGCCTTCCGCGCGATGAGCGTCGCGGGCGGCGAACGTCGCGAGGACAGCGAGGCCGTCCGAGCGCGCATCAACGCCGAATCGAACCACGGCCCGACCCCCGAGGTCCAGGTGCCGATGTCCCAGGCCGAGCGCGACGTCGCCGAGGCCGAGTCGATGGACGAGTCCACGCTCCAACGCGACCTCGAGGAGGCCGCAGGCGACGAGAGCTCGACCAAGCGCATCGACGACCCTGTGCGCATGTACCTCTCGCAGATGGGCTCGATCCCGTTGCTCACGCGGGACGAAGAGATCCGCCTCGCAAAGAAGATCGAGACCACGCGCATGATCTTCCGCCGCCGATGCTTCGAGAGCGACTACGTCGCCACCGAGGCCGTCGCGGTCCTCCGCCAGGTCGACGCGGGCGACCTGCCCTTCGACCGCACCATGCGCATCTCGACCGCGGACGAGAACCACAAGGAAAAGATCGCCCGCCGAATCCCGACGAACCTCGTCACCGTCGAAAAGCTCCTGGCGCTCAACGCCGCTGACTGGGAAAAGGCCAAGGACGCGACGGGCGCCGCCAAGCGCAAGCTGACCGAGCGCATGTCCACCCGTCGCCGCCGGATCGCGGCGCTCCTCGAAGAGCTTTGCCTCCGGACCGCCCGCATCATCCCGCTGATGCGCAAGCTCCGCTCGATCAGCCAGAAGCTCAGCGGCATCGAGCAGGACCTGCGCCGCGCCTCACGCGCTGGAAGCAAGCGCGACGCAGAGGACGTGGCGGTCATGGAGGAAGAGCTCAACGGCCTCCTCGACCTCGTCAAGGAAGACGCGGCCGACCTCGCGACGCGGATGAAGAGCCTCGACACCGTGTTCTGGGAGTATGAGCAGGCCAAGCGCGACCTCTCGGGCGGCAACCTCCGCCTCGTCGTGTCGATCGCCAAGAAGTATCGGAACCGCGGGCTCGGCTTCCTGGACATCATCCAGGAGGGCAACACGGGCCTGATGCGCGCCGTCGACAAGTACGAGTACAAGCGCGGCTACAAGTTCAGCACCTACGCGACCTGGTGGATCCGTCAGGCCATCACCCGCGCCATCGCCGACCACGCCCGCACCATCCGCATCCCGGTCCACATGATCGAGACGATGACCAAGCTTCGGAACATCCAGAAGCAGGTCCTTCAGCAGACCGGCATCGAGCCGACGGTCGAGGAACTCGCGGAGCAGGCCGGACTCAGCGTCACCGAGACCCGCCGGGTGATGAAGATCAGCCGCCACCCCGTCAGCCTCGACCGACCGGTCGGCGAGAGCGAGGACAGCTACTTCGGCGACTTCATCGAAGACGACCGCCAGTCCGCCCCCTCGGATACCGCGACCCAGGAGATGCTCACCCAGCGCATCGAGCAGGTCCTCAAGACCCTCACGTACCGCGAACGCGAGATCATCAAGCTCCGCTACGGCATCGGAGACGGGTATACCTATACCCTTGAAGAGGTTGGTCGAATCTTCAAGGTGACGCGTGAACGGGTCCGTCAGGTCGAGGCCAAGGCCATCCGGAAGCTGCAACACCCTGTTCGGGCGAGGAAGCTCCAGGGGTTTGTGGATGGCGCGGTGTACAAAGAGGTCCGTCCCGACTCGACTGGCGGATAACATGCTGTTAATCTGCGATCTGGCTGGGAACAGATGCCGCCCCCGAGCGGATAGATTGATCGGACATCTGGGCGGAGCCAACGATGTCCCTGCCCTCGAACGGTAACCCCTGCCGCGACCCGAGAGGCAAAAACCAGATGGCGAATGGAAAAGCAGCCATCTGTACCCACGAACAAGCCCGCGTGCTGGACGTGAAGAAGGAAAGAAAGTGAGATCCACGATGATGGAGTTCCCGATCGTTCGCCTCGCGACACTCGCCTCAACAGCGGTGGTGTTGGCGACGTTCGCCGGCGCAGCCGTCGGTGAAGCCAACGCCCCAACGCTGGCGGCGGCCAAGAACCCGTCATCGCAGGTCTCGGAGAAGCAGGTCTCAGGCAAGGCCTCGCCGAAGACGGCCTCCACGCCCGCCAACACGAAGCCGGCCGCCGGTCCGGTGAAGGCCGCGCAGCCGAGCGGGCCGAACCGGGGTGACTCGGATGGCCGCGGCGTCGATCGGATCGACGGTGACGGGCGGATCATCAACGGCGAGATCCCGGGTGGCGTCGTCCGCGATTACAACCGCCCCCGTCGCCCGATCAACAACGTCCGCCGCTCACAGCAGACCCTCATCGAGTGCACCACGACGTCGGTCATCGTCGATCGCCAGAACAGGCGACAGGCCATCGAGGGTCGCTTCCCGCTGCCGACCGGCGGTCGGGGCGAACTGCCCGCCGGGTTCGTTGACCGCACCAACACGTGGCGCCCGATCGGTCCGCTTCCCTTCGGCGTCGGGACGCCCGGCGCGCTGAGCCGCGACCCCGTGTTCCCGATCGACGCGGCGGACAACGACGGCGACGGACGTCTCGATCGGATGAACAATGTGCTCGGGGATACGAACCCGACCGTTGTGTACTACGCGTTCCTCGAGGCGCAGGACCTCGTGATCGACTGGGCCGAGGGCGCCGACAACGCGAACCTGATCTTCGCCCGCGACCCGAACGCCCAGGACCTGAGCATGCCGCCGGACGGCATCCTCGACGACGATCCAACCACGAACGTCAACGAGCTGTTCCTCGAGACGGACGGGATCCCGGAGGTATGGCCGGGTGTCGGGCCCGGGTTCAACCCCCGCCGCCTCGACGTGATCCTTCCGCCCGTGGATCGCGACCCGCCGCCGAGCGTCGAGGCCGCCCTCCGGGCGATCGGTCTCGATGACCTCGAGCCGGGCGGCCCAGGCGTTCCGAACCCTGCACGCCCGGCGTTCGCGGAAGGCTCCATCGGCGAGCAAGTCTTCTATAGCGCTCAGGCCAACCGCGGCCAGTACGGCGTGAACGCCACGATGGACACCTACCCCGCGGGCTCGGTGATCTCCGAGGCCCAGCGCGAGGCGATCATCACCGCCATGCGCACGATCGAGCGGGTCGCGAACATCCGCTTCGTGCCGAAGCCGCGCGTGGGCGGCACCACCTACCCGCTCTACCCCACGGGCGACCCGTGGAACCCCGCGACGCGGACATCGACGGGCATCCTCTTCCCCTTCGGCGCCGACCCGGTCGGCGGCGCGGGCCAGTCGCTCGACGACCCCTACGACGACGCCCCGTTCATCCTCTTCGTGAACAACCTCCCCGGCGCGACCGCGAACTTCAGCGAGACGCTCGGACAGGAACGCTTCCCGGTCGAGGCTGACTGGCGGTTCGACGACCTGAACGGGGACGGATTCCCCGACATGATCGACACGACGGGCGACGGCTTCCCCGACCAGATCGTGTTCTCGCGCGTCCTCCCGCAGCTCCTGACGCCGCCCTCCGAAGACCTCAACGGCGACGGCATGCTGACCATGATCAACGAGGACCTCGACGGCGACGGCATGCTTGACCCGTCCGAGGACCGCAACGGGAACGGCATCCTCGACCCGGGCGAGGATCTCAACGGCAACGGCATGCTCGACCCGTCCGAGGACCTCAACGGAAACGGCATCCTCGACACGATGTTCAACGAGGACGTCAACGGCAACATGATGATCGACACGGTGCAGGACTTCACTCCGCCGATCGCTGGGCCGACTGTTCTGCCGCAGAGCGAAGACCTCGACGGCGACGGCGTCATCGACGTCAATGAGGACACCAACTTCAACGGCCGCCTCGACCGCAACGAGGATGTCAACAACGACGGCACCTTCGACATCGGTGAGGACGTCAACTTCAATGGCATCCTCGACCCGAGCGAAGATCTGAACAACAACGGCATCCTCGACCCGGGTGAGGACCTCAATGGCAACGGCATGCTCGACCCTTCCGAGGATGTCAACCGCAACGGCGTGCTCGACATCGGCGAGGATCTTGACGGCGACGGCAACCTCGACGTCCAGGAGGACTTCAACCTCAACGGCGTCTTCGACATCGGCGAGACCGACCTCAACGGCGACGGCAACTTCGACATCGTGGCCGAGGACCGGGACGGCGACGGCAGGTTCGATACGGGTGAAGACGTCAACTTCAACGGCATGCTCGACCCGGGCGAGGACCGGGACGCCGACGGCGTCCTCGATCTCACCGAGGATCTTGACGGCGACGGTAACTTCGACATCGGCGAGGACCGCGACCAGGACGGTGTGCTTGACCTCACCGAGGATCTCAACGGCAACGGCATCTTCGACCTCCCCTTCGAGGACCTCGATGGCGACGGCAACTTCGACAACGTCAACGAAGACGCCAACATGAACGGCGACTTCGACGACGGCGAAGACCTCGACGGCGACGGCTACTTCGACATCGGCGAAGACCGCAACGGCAACGGCCTCATCGACAACGACGAGGACATCAACAACAACGGCGTCCTCGATGGCGGCGAGATCGACCTCAACGGCGACGGTAATTTCGACACCCTTTACGAGGACGTGAACGGCAACCTCGTCTTCGATCCGGGCGAGGACGTCGATGGCGACGGCTTCTTTGACCTCGGCGAAGATCTCAACGCCAACGGACTCCTAGACGTCGGCGAAGACCGCAACGGCAACGGCGTTCTCGATCGCGATGACGACTTGAACAACAACGGGTTCTTCGACGTCACCGAGGACATCGACGGCGACGGGCGTCTCGACGCGGTCCACGAGGATCTCGACGGCGACGACAATTTCGACAACGTCAACGAGGATGTCGACGGCGACGGCAACTTCGACAACGGCGAGGATCTCAACGCCAACGGCGTCCGCGACGGCAACGAGCCGGACCCCAACCAGAACGGCATCCTCGACCTCGATGAGGACATCAACAACAACGGTGTCCAGGACCCGATCGAACGCGACATCGACGGCGACGGCCGGGTTGATCAGTTCAACGAGGACATCGACGGCGACGGCATCCTCGACATGGGCGAGGACCTCGACTTCGATGGCATCCTCGACCCCGCCGAAGACCTCGACAACGACGGCAACTTCGACACGGGCGAGGACCGAAACCAGAACCGCCAGCTCGACCCGGGCGAGGACATCGACCTCGACGGCATCCTCGACCTGACCGAAGACCTCAACAACAACGGGATGCTCGATCCGGGTGAGGACCTCGACCTCGACGGGCGTTTCGACAACGTCAACGAGGACGCCAACATGAACGGCGTCATGGACCCCGCCGAGGACGTGGACGGCGACGGCATCCTCGACTTGAGCGAGGACCTCGACGGCGACGGCGTCTTCACGATCGGTGAAGACATCGATGGCGACGGTCGCTTGGACCTGTTCAATGAGGACGTGAACGGCAACGGCGTGCTCGACGTGCCGCCGGGCAACTACCCGCCCGCTCCGTCGCCCTTCACCACGGTCATGGGACCGAACGGGCCGCAGAACTCGCTGCTGATCGTCCCGACGCTCACCGGCCGTTTGCCGCTCAACTTCTTTGCCGACTACTCGCCCGACGCGCTGATGGACGTCCCGGTCTTCGACACGAACGGTGACGGCATCCCCGACACGGGCGACGGCATCATCGACGGTTGGGACCGTGACCTCAACGGTGTGCTCGATGACTTTGACGCCATTGACGCGAACGGCGACGGCGTTGGTGACGACTTCATCCAGAATGTCGTCGACGTCGACGGCGACGGTCAGCTCGGCGACGAGGGCCGCGACGGCTTCTACGACGGCGACGGCATCCCCGATGCCACGCCGATGGCCTTCGGCAACACTGGCTTCCTTGAGCCCGTCCAGGCCGCTCTGATCAACCTCCAGGTGCAGGACAACTCGGAGGGCTCGGTCGGCGTGATCATGCACGAGATCATGCACGCCCTCGGGTTCATCCACGAGCACCAGCGTCCGGACCGTGATCAGTTCATCGAACTCGAGATCGGCAACATCGCCGCGGAAGGCGTCAACGACTACCGCATCGCGGACGCCGTCTTCGATGATTACAACATCGGGAACTTCTACGTCCGCCCGCAGTACGACTTCGCGTCGATCATGCACTACGGCCCGGGCACGTTCGCCGAGATCGCGACGCAGATCAACGGCATCCCGACGCGTCCGACCTTCCGCGTGAACGACCTGTTCATCGACGGTTCGGGCGACGTCCTGCAGCCCGACGGATCTCCCGCGTTCCCCGATCAGGACTTCGTCTTCGGCCTCGGACCGGGCCTCACGACCGTCCTCAGCCCGGGAGACATCGAAACGCTGCAGTTCCTCTTCGGGGTCAATACTGATCCCGATGAGGAGGCCGGCGAAGTCGATCCGGAGCCGGGGTTCACACCGTGGCAGTTCGGTGAGGACCCCGCCTGCCCGGTGGACGTGAACCGAGACAACTCGGTCACGCCGGCCGACGTCAGCCTGTTCAGAGCCCTCTGGCAGAACCGGGCCGCGAACGCGGACGTGGACTTCGACGGCGACGTCGATCAGGCCGACCTCGTCACCTTCCTCACGACACTCCAGATGATCGGATTCGGCTTCTGTGGCGACGGCGGCGGCCCGGGCGCCCCGCCCCGCAACCCGGGCTAATCCCCAGCCCCGAGTAAGCGACTCTTCAGCGGCGTCCCTCCATGGGGCGCCGCTTTCCTTTTTGCATGAACACAACCAGACCTCACGGCGTGCAGGCCGCGATCGCCATCGCCGAGTTCCGCAGCTTGCCCGCTCTTACAGCTCTGGAGCGAACCCGCGACGCATCGCGTTCTCGGAACAGGCCCGTGGCTCGACGAACTGAAGCAGGTAGTCAGGCCCGCCCGCTTTCGAGCCGACGCCCGAGAGACCGAAGCCGCCGAACGGCATCCTCGCGACCAGAGCGCCCGTGCACGGGCGGTTGATGTAGAGGTTGCCGACGCGGAAGCGTTCCTTCGCGAGCGTGATGTGCGAGGGTTTGCGCGTAAACACGCCGCCCGTGAGCTTGTACGTGTGCCCGTTCGCGATCTCGAGCGCCTCCTCGAAGGTCTTCGCGTGCATGACCGCGAGAACCGGGCCAAAGATCTCCTCGCGCGCAAGGGCGTGCTCGGGCCTGACGCGATCGAAGACACGCGGTCCGACGCACCGCCTCGGTCCGCCACGCCCGTGCTCGAGTTCAGCGTCCGCGAGAGCCATCGCTGGCGCGCCAACCTCGGTCTCAGCGCGGCGGATCGCCGCGGTGATCTTCTCGTACGCCTCGTCGTCGATCACCGGCCCGACGTCGGTCCCGGGCTTCGCCGGGTCGCCGACAACGAGCGAGCCGACCGCCGACGCGAGCCGCTTGATGAACAGGCGGGCGTGCTCACCGTCCGGCCCGTCTGGATCGACGACGATGCACCGGCTGCACGCGCTGCACTTCTGTCCGCTGTAGCCGAACGCCGAATACCGCACTCCCACCACCGCCTCGTCGAGGTCGGCCGAGGCGTCGACGATGATCGCGTTCTTCCCGCCCATCTCGCACACGACGCGCTTGACGAACGACTGGCCCTCGTCCTCGCGCGTGATGCCCGCCGCCTCGATGATGTTGAGTCCCACGGCCTTCGAGCCCGTGAACGCGATCAACGCCACCCGAGGGTCGCGCACAATCGACGCGCCCGTGGTCTCGCCCGGCGCCGGGCAGAAGTGCAGGACGCCATCCGGCGCGCCCGCTTCCTTCAACGCCGCGATCAGGATGTCGAACATCGCCTTCGCGATCGCCGGCGTCTGCTCCGCAGGCTTCACGACGACGGTGTTGCCCGTGACGAGCGCCGCCGAGGTCATCCCGGTGCAGATCGCGATCGGGAAGTTCCACGGGCTGACGACCGCCGCCACGCCGCGCGGCTGGCGCCAGTGCTCGTCGAGTTCGCCGATGAACCGCCCGATCCGCTCGCGACGGAAGAGCTGAGGCGCCATCCGCGCGTAGTACTCGCAGAAATCGATCGCCTCGCAGACGTCCGCGTCGGCCTCGGCCCAGGGCTTCCCGTTCTCGAGGAGCACCAGGGCGCTCAACTCATCCCGACGCTCTCGCATCATCGCCGCCGCCCGCGTGAGCACATTGGCTCGCTTGATCGGGTCAAAATCGCGCCACGCAGGGAAGGCAGCGTGGGCCGACGCGATCATCTCCGCCGCCTGCTCGGGCGTGCGGTCGTTCGCCACGGCGGGGATCGTCGTCCGCTCGATCGCGCCGGCAAACGCCGCTCGGACCCCGGCGTCGGAGAAGTCCCGCATCGGCTCGTTGAAGAACGGACGCCCGTCCCCCACCCCTTCGACGGCGGGCGTCATGTGATGGCGCTCCGGGCCGACAAGATGCAGATCGGCGAACGAAACCTGCGCCGTCGCCTGGTCGCCGATGCTCACCGGGTGCGCCGTCGCCCGCGGGCCAGACGCCGAGGCTGGCGTGTGTCCGTTCGGCGTCGGCTGCGGCGCCGTGTGAACGAGCGGCCGGCGCGGCTGGGGCGTCGCGAGCAGCTCGGTCGGCGAAGCGTCGTCAAGAAAACCCGCCTTGAGCCAGCTCTCGTTGCTCGTGTTCTCGAGCAGGCGCCGCACGAGGTACGCCATGCCCGGGATCATCTCCCCGACGGGGACGTACTCGCGGACGCGGAGCCCCGCGTCCTCCGACAAAGCCTCCTTGAGCTGGTCGGCCATGCCGTGGAGCATCTGAAACTCGAGCGCCTTCGGCGGGAGCTCCCGTCGCTCCGCCCCCTCGATGGCAGCGGCGATCGAGCGGAGGTTGTGCGAACCGATCGCGAGCTTCACGCCGCCGTCACCCGTCGACCGCGGGCACGCATCGAGGAACACGTCGGTCATGTCCTCGAAGCACCGATCCGTCTCCCACTTCTCGCCCCACACCTTGCTCGGCCAGCCCATCTGCTCGGCATGGATGGTCTCGTAGTCCCAGTAGGCGCCCTTCACCAGCCGCACGCTCACCGTCCGCCCGACACGCCGTGCCCATTCCGCCACTACACGAGCGTCGTGCACGCCCGAGCGGAGGTACGCCTGCATGGCGATCCCAGCGTCGAACCCGATCCGCTCGCACGCGTGGCAGAACGCCTGAATCGTGAGGTCCTTGAGCGCCGCCTGCTCCATGTCGAAGTTGATGAACACGCCTCGATCGCGGGCCGTCTCAAGAACCGGCTCCAGCCGCGTCATCAGGTCGCGTATCGACCCCTCGGGATCGAGCGGCGTGAGCCGAGCCGAAAGCGACGAAACCTTCACCGACACGTTCGTACGGGGGATCGCGCCGAGGTGATCCGTCTCGAGCGTTGGGTTCGACGCCCACGACCCCACCGACTCCGGCAGGTTCTCGACGAGATCGAGGTACTTGGCCTTGTACTCGTCCGCTTCGTCGTCTGAGACACACGCCTCACCCAGCAAATCGACGCTGAAGGCGATCCCCGACTTCCAGAGCTTCTCGAGCTTCGGCAGCGCCGACTGGGCGTCGGTCCCCGCGATGAAGTTCCCCGCCATCCCGCGGATCTGCTTCGAAATCGTCCCCGCCATCAACCCCTTGGCGATCCCGCCCGCCTTCAGGCCAAGGTCCATCCCGGGGGGCGGCTTCACGCCGGGCTGGGTCAGGTAGTCGACGAGGTGGTCGTGGACCATCTCCGCATTGGTCAGGACCGGGAACGCGTCGACAAACCGGAAGAGCTGGACCTTGAAATCGTGGTCCTTCATGGACCAGTCCATCAGCTTGTCCTGATAGAACTTCGCGCTGAGGACGCCGGTCTTGTGATCACGAGCCTTCGCGAGCAGGTCGGCGCCGATCTCCATGATCCGCGCTTCCCGCGAACCGTGAACGATGCCCGTGCCGGAGAACTCGACCGTCGCCCGCTTGCTCCGTCCGCCGAACAGCTTCATCCCTGACAACCTCTCGATCCGCCCGGACCCGCCCGGGAACCCACGCCAACAGTGGCGCCACAGAACGGATGATACCGCGCACCGCTCGAGGCTCGATCGGACCCCCCACCCCCGCCTACCTTGGCCTGTGACCTCTCCACCGACCGCCATCACGATCGGAAGCTTCGACGGCGTCCACGTTGGCCACGCCGCGCTGGTCCGCGCCGCCCGCGAGCGGGTCGGGCCAGCCGGGCGTTGCGTGGCCCTCGCGTTCGACCCCCATCCGCGCGAGATCCTCAGCCCGGACGCCGCGCCGCCTCGACTGACCACGTTCGACCAGCGCCGTCGATTCCTTCTCGACCTCGGCGCCGACGAGGTCCTTCGCCTCGAAACCGATCGCCAGCTCCTCGGTCTCTCCGCCGAGGCGTTCGTCCGCCACGTCGTGGACGAGTTCGCGCCCGTTGCGATCGTGGAGGGTGACGATTTTCGCTTCGGGAGGGCCCGCCAGGGTGGCAGCGACTCGCTTGAACGCCTCGCATCGGTGATGGGCTTCGAGTCGATCGTCGTAAGGGAGGTCGATATCGAGTTGGCCGACCAGTCGATCGTCCGCGCCTCAAGCACCCTCATCCGCTGGCTGCTCGAGCACGGACGCATTGATGACGCCGCTCGGGTCCTCGGGAGGCCGTACGAGCTGAGCGGAACCGTTGTCCGCGGCGATCGCCGTGGCCGGAGCATCGGCTTCCCGACCGCCAACATCGACCCCGCGTCGATGACCCCCGCCCGCGGGGTTTACGCCGGGATCGCCACCCTGAGCGACGGCCGCGAGGCGCCCGCGGCGATCAACGTCGGTCGCCGCCCGACCTTCCGGGGCGTGGAGACCCGCGTCGAAGCCCACCTTCTCGGACTCCCGACAAGCTACGGGAGTGAATCCGCGGCGACATGGGCCCCCATCGAGGGTTTGGACGAATACGGTTGGCCCATCGGGCTCCGTTTAGTGGCGTGGCTGCGGGACGAGGTCCGGTTCGGATCGATCGACGAACTCCGCGCACAGCTCGCGCGCGACGTCGAACGGGCGCGCGAAGCGCTGATGGAGTGCGCATGACAGAGGTCGCCGGTGACACCTGGGGTTCGACGACCGACGCCGCGGGCGTCGTGAAGTGGCTGCGCGAGAAGCGCAATGTCGTCGTGACCACCCACACCAAGCCCGATGGCGACGCCGTCGGATCATCGGTCGCCCTCGCACGAGCGTTGAACATCGCCGCGGGTGGCTCCCCGGGCGGATTCTCAGGCGTCGCGTCACGAGCGGAGGTCTGGTTCCACGGCCCACCGCCACCGTGGCTCGGCGCCGTGGCGGGCGACGTGAAACGCCGTCAGATCGACAACGAGTACGGCATCCCCGCGACCGCCGACCCCGACGCCGTCGTCATCGTCGACACAGGCGCCTGGTCGCAGCTCCGCCCGCTCGAGGAATGGCTCAGCGATCGGACCGGCAGTTGCCTCGTCATCGACCACCACCTCCGCGGCGACGCCGACGTCGGCGCCACGCGCCTCGTTGAGACGAAGGCCGCCGCGGCGTGCCAGATCGTCGCCCCGCTCTGCGCATCGCTGCTCGGAAAGACGTCGATCACCGATCTCCCCGTCGAGGTGGCGACGCCCCTCTACCTCGGCCTCGCAACCGACACCGGCTGGTTCCGCCACGCCAACGTCACACCCGCCGCCATGCGCACGGCCGCGGACCTCCTCGAAACGGGTGTCGACCACGAAGCCCTGCACGCGATGATCGAGCAGCGCGACAAGCCCTCGCGGCTCGCCCTCCTCCAACGAGCCCTCGCGTCGCTCGAGTACCACGCAGAGGGCGCCGTGGCGATGATGAAGCTCCGCCAGGCCGACTTCGCCGAGACAGGGGCTTCGCCCGGCGACAGCGGTGGCTTCCTCGACGTCGTGCGCACCGTCGAAGTGATCCGCGTCGCAGCGCTCCTCACCGAAGCGACGGTCGGCTCGAACGAGGGACCCCTGACCAAGGTGAGCTTCCGCAGCAAGGGCGGACCCGGGATGGTGGACGTCAACCAGGTGGCAAGCTCGCTCGGTGGCGGCGGCCACGCTCAGGCCGCCGGCGCCCGCATCGACGCCCCGCTCGACGACGCTTGGGCGACCATCCGCGAACGACTGGTCAGCGCGATCGACGAGCAGGGATGAAGCCGATCCGCCCCGGACAACCCCGCAAAGGCTCGGGCCGTGATGGTCCGGGTCGAAACGGGCCCGGCCGTGTGCGTCCGGGCGATCGCCCCAAGCTCCGCGTCATGACAACGACGCTCTGGGAATACCCGAGCCAGCACTACGACAGCGCCACGTCAGGCGGCCAAGTCGGCTCGACCATGCAGGGCGACAAGGCCTACGCGGGCGCGACGCCGAGCTGGGTCATCTGGCAGTGCCTCACCCGCTACACCCGCGAGGGCGACGTCATCGTCGACCCGATGTGCGGCTCGGGCACCACGCTCGACGTCTGCGCCGATCTCAACCGCAAGGGCGTCGGCTTCGACCTCGCCCCGACCCGCGACGAGATCACCCAAGCGGACGCCCGCGAACTCCCGCTCGATAACGCGTGCGCCGACTTCTTCTTCATGGACCCGCCCTACTCCACGCACATCGACTATTCCGACGACCCCCGCTGCATCGGCAAGCTCGACGCGGGCGAGCAGGGCAAGCCCGACGGCGATGGCCCGGTCGTCATGGGCGAGGCGTACTACGTCGCGATGGAAGAAGTCATCGCCGAGATGGAGCGTGTCCTCCGCCCGGGCCGCTACGGCGCGATCTACGTCAGCGACTCGTTCAAGAAGACGAAGGGCCGAAAGGGCGGCACGTTCATGCCCATCGGTTTCGAGCTCTACGCGATCGCTCGCGACTACATGGAGCCGGTGGACATCATCTCCGTCGTCCGCCACAACGCCAAGCTCCAACGCGGCAACTGGCACAAGGCCGCCGAGGAACAGAACTTCTTCCTCCGCGGCTTCAACTACCTGATGCTCTTCCGGAAGCCCAAGTGATCGTTCGTCGAGCGACTCGCCGCGTCTGATCTACACTGCCCGCGTGCTCGGCGCCGTCCTCCTGCTCATCCCCGTCGCGTTCATCGCCTCGACGCTCACGACACGCCTCGTGATCGGCTGGGCCACCCGTCGAGCCGTCTTCGATTCCGCTCCGATGGCCGGCCAAGCGAAGGAGATCGCCCGCCGCGTCCCCAACCTCGGCGGTGTCGGCGTGTTCTTCGGCATCGCCGCCCCGCTCGTCGGCCTGATCGTCATCGCCGCGACCCGCCTCGGCTCGATCATCTCCAACGCGTGGCCCACGATCGGCGACCACCTCCCCGGCGCCCGCGACCAACTCCCTCTCGCCATCACGCTCCTCGCGGGCGCAGGCGTCCTCCACGTCCTCGGCGTCATCGACGACCGCCGCCCCATCGGTCCGCTTCTCAAGCTCGGCATCATGGCCGCGGTCGCCGCGGGCGTCGTCATCCTGACGGACACCCGATTGCTCACCCTGCTCGACACCCGCGTCGGCGGCCCGTGGCTCTCGATCGTCCTGACCACCCTTTGGATGCTCGCGATCATCAACGCCCTGAACTTCATAGACAACATGGACGGCCTGTGCGCGGGCGTCGCCACCGTCGCCGGCGCGTGCTGCCTCGCCGCCGCGATCTCGTCCGAGCAGTGGTTCGTCTCCGCCGGGCTCGCCCTCGTCGTCGGCTCCTGCCTCGGCTTCCTCGTCTGGAACCGACCACCCGCCCGCGTCTTTATGGGCGACGGCGGCTCGCTCGTCGTCGGCTACTTCCTCGCCTTCCTCACCACGCGCACGACCTACTTCGGCCCGACGCCCACAGGCGAACCCACCTCCGGCGCGTGGTACGGCGTCTTCATGCCGCTGCTCGTCCTAGCGACCCCGCTCTACGACCTCCTCACCGTCACGATCATCCGCCTCCGACAGGGCCGCAGCCCGATGGTCGGCGATCTCCAACACCTCTCCCACCGCCTCGTCAAGCGAGGGCTTGCCAAGCCTCAGGCCGTTGCCTCGATCGTCGGCCTGACCGGCGTGACCGCGATGGGCGGACTCGTCCTCGGCTACCTCCCGCCGTGGGGCGCGATCGTGATCGCCGCCCAGACCCTCCTCCTGCTCATCCTCCTCGCCGGCCTCGAACGCGCCACCTCCCCCGCCGGCGCCCGCCGCGACTCGCTGGAGGTCGGCCATGACGAGTGAGCCCGCGAGCGACAATCGATCGCTCGTCCTGCTCGGCGTCATGCTCGCCGCGATCGGCGTCCGCTCGCTGACGGGCGTCGAGACCTTCCCGCATTGGCACGCCGACCCGTTCACCGCCCCCGCGCTGACCACCACGCTCACATCGACGACCGGCATGCTCGCCGACCTCGTGATCGCCGCGTCCGCCCTGATCGTCCTCTGGCTCAACGGCGCCCGATCCCGCGTTGAAGCGATCGCGCCATGGCTCGTCGCCGTTGCAGGGTTGGTGATCGCGCTCCACGCCCTGACAGCGTTCGGCGGGACGCTCGACGATGCTCCACGCGGCGTGAGCTGGCTCGCCGCGGCCCTCGCCGGGCTCGCCGCATCACGCGTCCGATCCGCGCCGTCGCGAGCGTTCGCGCTGGCGATCTGTCTCGGTCTCTTCGCGCCGATGCTCCTCAAGGGGATGGCCCAGGTTTTCATCGAGCACCCCGCGCTCGTCGAGTCCTACCGCCGCGACCCCGCGTCCTTCGCCCAGTCGAAGGGATGGACGCCGGGCTCCGCGGCCGCGCGACAGTTCGAACGCCGACTGCTCCAGAGCGAGATGAGCGCGTGGTTCGCCCTCTCGAACGTCTTCGCGTCGTTCGCCGCCGCCGCGGTCGTTGCTTTCGGCGTCATGACCGTTCGGTCCCTCAGCCGCTGGCGATCACCGGTCTTCACCATCACCGCCCTCGCGACGCTCGCCTCCGCCGCCGCGCTGTTCGCCAGCCACTCCAAGGGTGGCGTCGGCGCAGCGCTCTTGGGAGGTGGCCTCGTCATCACCGGCTTGCTCGTCCGCCGCGTCGCGCCGCGCGTCGCGGCCCGGAAGTGGTTCACGGCAGCGCTCGGCCTCGCCGCCATTGCCCTCCCGCTCCTCGCGATAGGGGCTCGCGCCGCCATCGGCCCGGACGGGATGGGTGAACTCAGCCTGATGGTCCGCGCGTTCTATCTCGAGGGCGCCGTCCGTGTCTTCGCCGAGCATCCGCTGATCGGTGTCGGCCCCGAGGGATTCCAAAGCGCCTACGCCCTCGCCAAGCCGCCCCTCGCCACCGAGACCGTGACCAGCCCGCACAGCGTGCTCTTCGACTGGCTCGCCACCCTCGGACTCGGCGGCGTCGCTCTCTCAGCGGCCCTCGGCCTCGGCGCCATCGCCCTCGGCCGCGCGGTGCTCGCGAGCTTCGACCGCGCCGAGACTTCATCGCCCCCGCCGCTCCTCAAGCCCATCGCCCTCATCGGCGCCATCACCGTTCTCCTCGGCCTGCTCATCGAACGCCCCGCCCTGACACCCGAACTCGCCCTCGTCCGCTTCGCCGGCTTCGGCGCCATGGTCGCCGCGGCCTGGGCGATCCTCCGCTTGAACGCCGCGGTCATCGCCCTCGCGGCCGCCGCCGCCGCGCTCGTTCTCCTCGCCCACGCCCAGATCGAGATGACGCCCACGCGCATGACCTCCGCCGCGCTGTGCTTCACGATGATCGGCCTCGGCGTCTCACCCGCCGCCTCCGCAGGTCCGCACAACTCAGACCGACCAATGCGCGTCGCGACACTCGCCCTCACCGCGACCGTCATCGCCTCCGCTCTCGCGTTCGCCCCGATCGCCGCGTGGGAACGCAAACTGAGCGAAGCCGAAGCCGTCGCTCGCCCCGTCGGCATGTCCGCGATGCTCCTCCGCGACGCCGCGCAGCGGAACGATCAGGCCGCGCTCAACGCCGTCGCCACCGAGATCGCCGCGCTATCGAACACCACCCCGCCGCGAGACCTGCGCGCCGCGATCGATTTGCTCGAACGCGCCCGCCGCAGAAGATCTGACGACGCGATCGAAGCGCTGCGAAAGGCCGTCGAGATTCGACCTGACCACCTCGGCACACGCGAAGCCCTGTCGCGTCTCCTCCTCCACCGCGCCCTCTTAGCGGGTTCGCCCCAGGACCTCAACGCCGCCATCGAGGTCGCCGAGGGCGGCGCAACCGAACGCCCCAACGCCTCCGCCGCCTGGCAATGGCTCGGCGTGGTCCGAGAAGCGGCCATGGACGCCCACCAGGCGTCGGGCGCCCAGACCAAGGCCTCAGAGGCCCGCGCAGAGGCGGTCGCGGCGTTCGAGCGAGCAGCCGCCCTCGACCCGAGCAGCCCGTCCCTCGCCGCCCGGATCATGCGGCTGCTCGATGGATACGACGAGGACGCCGCGGTCCGATGGGCGACCGAAGCGATCCGCCTCCACGGCCTGACCCGCCTCGACCCCACCGCCGGCCTGCCCGACGAGGACCTCCGCCTCGCCCGCAGGCTCGTTGATGGCCCGGCGCATCCGTCGGCGCCCGCCGATGAGACGCCGAACGAGCGCACTCCATAAGTTCGTCAGAACTTTGCATTCGAGACGGTGAGGTGGGCTTGATCCGCCCCCCCGTGCGCTTACAGTTTGGGGAATCGGGCGAATTTGCGCCTCCGGCGCGGTCGCCGTCGCAGCGTTTGGGACACACGATGGACGACGAATCGGACCCAGAAGCCTGTGAATCGGCTCCAGCCCCCTCGGGGCGGGCCGTCGATCCGTTGACCGCTCGGGGCCTCCCCGATCGCGTCCGGACGACACCGCTCGACTGAATCGACCACGACGCCGCCCCTCGCGGCCTCGAAGAAAAGCAAGTCACCGACCGAAGCCAGGGCCGCTCGACGGCTCCGGACGTTTCGGACGACCAGACGTCACGACAACCGACCGCTCCGCGGGAGCGGTTGACCCGAGGCGGCGATCGACAGCCGCCCGACAAGATGTTCAGCAGACGAAGTGATGCATCGGGCGGGAGGCGCCGCCCCACGCTCGGAGGATACTGGCAATGGCGATCGTTCCCACCAACATTCGAAACATCGGCATCTGCGCCCACATCGACGCGGGCAAAACCACGGTCACCGAGCGCATCCTGCTCTACACGGGCAAGAACTACAAGCTCGGCGAGGTGCACGAGGGCACCGCGACCATGGACTTCCTCCAAGAAGAGCAGGAGCGCGGCATCACCATCCAGTCCGCCGCCACGACCTGCCCGTGGACGAAGGACGGCGTCGAGTACAAGGTCAACCTGATCGACACCCCGGGCCACGTGGACTTCACCATCGAGGTCGAGCGCTCGCTCCGCGTCCTCGACGGCGCGGTCGCCGTGTTCGACGGCAAGGAGGGCGTCGAGGCCCAGTCCGAGACCGTCTGGCGCCAGGCCGACCGCTACCGCGTGCCCCGTATGTGCTTCATCAACAAGATGGACAAGATGGGCGCCGACTTCGAGTTCAGCTTCAACTCGATCATCAAGCGCCTCGGCGCCAACCCCATCGCCGTGCAGTACCCCATCGGCGTCGGCAACGACTTCAAGGGCATCATCGACCTCCTCGGCCTCAAGGCCTTCTTCTTCGAGGGCGAGATGGGCCAGACCGTCGTCGAGCGCGACATCCCCGCCGAGCTCGAGGAGAAGGTCGAAGAGTGGCGCCACGCCCTCATCGAGAAGGCCGTCGAGCTCGACGAGGCCCTGATGGAGAAGTACCTCGAGGACGAGACCTCCGTCACCGTCGAAGAGATCAAGGCCGCCATCCGCAAGGGCACCATCGCCGAGGAGTGCAACCCCGTCTTCTGCGGCTCCGCCCTCAAGAACATCGGCGTCCAG
>PAKY01000112.1 GCA_002706885.1 Phycisphaerae bacterium | reverse complement strand
GGCGACGAGGACGTGTTCATGCCATTTCGCCTGCCGCCGGGCGAGGTCCATGTGAACAGCGGACGTCCGCGGGCGCGGTGGCACTTCGCGCTCGGCGACTACGTCGGCCAGCCTTACACGCCGCGTGACGAGGCGGAGTGGATCGGCTTCGTCGGCGACGAATCGGGCGGCGGGCGAAACGACGACATGTCGCGGATCGACAACGAGGTCTTCCTCGACCCGACGCACAGGGTCGAGGACTTTCTGGCCGAGAACGGCGAGATCAAGGCCCTGCGGAATGGGAGCTACGGGTACAACTACCACTACCTCGGCAACACACGAGCCGAGGCGCCGGACGGCGGGCCCGCGAACTTCCCCGTCCGCGGCTCGCGGATCGAGCAACCCGGCCTGACCGTCGCCATCGCCGACAGCAACGGGAACCAGTACCTCCGCCGCGACCGTGGCTTCCACGAGCACGCCTACACGCTCGACCCCCCTCGTCTCGACCGACGGCTCCACGAGGCGACCGGCTTCGCGCAGGAGGAGCAGAAGTCCCCCGCCGAGGCTCGCCACGGCGGACGAGCGACAGTGGCCTGGGTCGATGGCCACGGCGCCACGCGGTCGCTCGAGGAACTCGGATACCCGGTGGTCGACGCCACCTTCAACATCGTCGCCGACGACGCGGGCTCGAACGCCTTGTGGAACGGTCTGGGGTACGACGAGGACGAGACGGAATGACTTCTACAAGCCCCTGGCGCGAGCCTGGGGCGGAACGAGGTCGGCCGTCATCCTCGCGATCGCCCCAGGCTTGCGCCAGGGGCTCGTAGTCGCCCTGCCGAACGTGGGCCGCGTATCGTCTCCGCATGTTCGACCGACTCTCTGACAGCTTCAATGGCATGTTCCGCAAGCTCAGCGGGAAGGGGCAGATCTCCGAGGCCAACGTCCGCGAGGCAATGGAGGAGGTCCGCACCGCCCTGCTCGAAGCCGATGTGCACTACGACGTCGTCCAGTCGTTCTGCGAGACCGTCCTTGAGGACGCCATCGGCCGCGAGGTCACCAAGAGCCTCAAGCCCGGTCAGGAGATGATCGGCATCGTCAACGAGCGGCTGGTCGAACTGCTCGGCGGGGAGACGCAGAACCCGGGAATCATGGCCGTCTCACCCGGCCCCACCGTCATCATGATGTGCGGCCTCCAGGGGTCTGGCAAGACGACGACCTGCGGCAAGCTCGCGGCGCTTCTCAAGAAGCAGGGTCGCAAGGTCACGCTCGTCGCGGCCGACCTCCAGCGGCCCGCCGCGGTCGACCAGCTCGAGACCGTGACACAGACCGTCAATCAGGCCGTCCCCAAGGGCGCCGAGGCCAAGTTCTACGGTGAGCACGACAAGGCGAAGGCGTACGGCGAGGCGGTCAATGTCGCGGTGCAAGTGTGCAAGCGCGGCATCGACCAGGCGCGGAAGGACGGCGCCGATGTCGCCATCCTCGACACCGCCGGGCGCCTGCACGTCAATGAGGAGTTGATGGGCGAGCTCCGGATGGTCGAGAAGTCGACCACGCCGCACCACATCTTCTTCGTCGTCGACGCCATGACGGGCCAGGACGCCGTTGCTTCGGCGAAGGCGTTTAACGAGAAGCTCAAGATCGACGGCGTGATCCTGACCAAGCTCGACAGCGACGCCCGCGGCGGCGCGGCGCTCTCGGTCAAGGAGATCACCGGGGCGCCGATCCGCTACATCGGCGTCGGCGAGAAGATTGATGCGATCGAGACCTTCCACGCCGAGCGGATGGCGGGGCGGATCCTCGGCATGGGCGACGTCGTCTCGCTCGTCGAGAAAGCACAGGAAGAGGTCACCGAGGAGGAAGCGCAGAAGCTCCAGGCCAAGCTCGCCCGCGGCGAGATGGACATGAACGACTTCCTCAAGCAGCTCAAGACCCTCCGACGGATGGGCCCGATGAAGCAGCTTCTCGGCATGCTCCCGGGCGTCGGCTCGGCCATCAAGGATCTGCCGATCGACGAGGGGCAGTTCGACCGGGTCGAGGCGATGATCAACTCGATGACGGCCGAGGAACGGCAGAGCCCGAAGATCATCGGCCCGCCCCGCCGCCGACGCATCGCCTCGGGCAGCGGCAGCGAGCAGCAGGCCGTTGGCGGGCTGGTCAAGCAGTTCGACGCGATCAACAAGATCAGCAAGCAAATGGCCGGCATGGGCGCCGCGGGCGGCATGGACGCGATGCGCGGCCTCGGCGCAGGCGGCGGCATGCCCGACCTCGGCGGCATGCTGCGGTCGAAGGGCTCGACCAAGCAGGTCAAGCGAGGCGTGAAGAAGCGGAAGAAGAAGAGATAAGGCGAGAGGAGCGGAGGGACGAGCGAAGATCCGTGCCTGCTCGACTCAGCCGGTCGAGCCGAGTTCCGCGATGAACGCGTCTGCTTCTTCGATCGACACGTTCATCTCGGCGATAAGACGATCGATCTCATCTTCCAACTCATCGACCGTCGTGTCGAGCGAACCGATGGCCCGCGCATTGAGGTTGTGCTTGAGGAAGAGCACCTGGTCGCCGAACAGATCGAGCACCGGACCCATCCGCCCCTCGGCCCGCTGCATGGCGCGAACAAGGTCGTCGTACCGAGCCTGCGTCTCGCGGAGCTGCCGCTCGCTGGCGTCTCGGAACGAGTCGCTCGTGTACTGGTCGAGCTCGTCCTCCCACTCGCGGAACATCGCCGACGCGACCCGCTCGACGTCGCGGATCCGATTCGAAACGTGCCCCGCGGCGTCCCTACTCCGCTCGTACTCCCGGTTGAGCTTGTTGTAGACACGCTCGAGGTCGCCGCCGCGGAAACCGGTCAACGCTCGGAACTCCTCGAGCGTCGTCGCGAACTGCTCCTTCGCCTCGGCCTGCTCGTCCCTGGCGTCCTGCACCCGATCGACGAGCTGCTCGCGCTTGGCGTAGCCGAGCTGTTCGCGGATCGCGATACCCGTCGAGGCGCAGGCGCCGATCGAGGCAGCGATTCCCATGAGCAAGAGAGATGACAGCGGAAGCGCGTAGCGGGTCATAGACGCAGGATAGCGGCGATTCAGACCCGATCGAGCGGCAGGAAGTCGGGGTCGCGCCCCTCACGCCACGAGACGTATCTCGGCCACACCACCTCCCGGATCAGGATCTTCACGCACGCCGCGAGCGGGATGGCCACCAGCATGCCGACGACGCCGAGCAGAGCGCCGCCCGCGAGCGTCGCGAACAGGATGGTCGGGATATCGAGCCCCGTCTCCTTGCCCTGGATCATCGGTGTGAGCACATAGTCGTCGAGCGCCTGACCGATGTTGTAGACGACCAGCGGCGCGATGACGATCCACCAGATCGATCCCCGGAAGCTCTCGTAGTCCTGCAGGAAAAGCAGCGCGATGGACACGGGCAGGCCGATCAGCGCGAGATACGGAACAATCGAAAGAATCGCGACCAGCGAGCCGACCACGAAGGGCGCCGGGACGCCGATGACGGCGTAAAGGACGCTGAACACGATCGCCTGGATGAACGCGATCGTCAGGCGCCCGCGCACGAACCCCGCGATCGCCTTGTCCATCTCGCTGACGAGTTCGGTGATCCGCTCCGCGTGCTCTGTCGGTAGCAGCGAGCGACCGAAACCGACGACCTTCGGCCACCCCGACGAAACGAAGTAGAAGAAGAACAGCGTCAGGAAGAGCATGAAGCCGAGTGCGCCGACCGTGAGCATGAAACCGAAGAGCGCGACCAGCGTGCCCCCGCCGATCGCGACAACCTGCTTGGTGATCTCCTCCGCGTTGTCCATCGCCCAACGGACCGCGGCCTCGATCTCCGCTGTGACCTCGTCGCCCCGAGCGTTGACCGCGTAGTCGCGGATCTCGCGCCACGGCCCCTCGGGTATCGCCTCGTACCGCGCCTCATTCGTCG
Source organism: Phycisphaerae bacterium (assembly GCA_002706885.1). GTDB lineage: Bacteria > Planctomycetota > Phycisphaerae > Phycisphaerales > UBA1924. The sequence continues at coordinate 8,603 of PAKY01000112.1, read as the reverse complement.
GATCCTCGATGCTGTCCAGCACCGCCGTCGTGTTCTCCGCGAGCGAAACCCGCAGCGAGTTGAGCTCCGCGATGCCCATCGCGACGCCCAGCACCGCCGGCGTGATGACGAACACCACCACGCCGAGGATGATCGCCACGACCGCCCGCCGCCTGCTCATCCAATCGAACCGCATGAGCCACTTCACGACCGGCTCGAACAGATACGCCGCGAGCAACGCAAGCAGGAGCGGCACGGTCACGACACTTGCCGCTCGGGCGAGATAGAGGAGCCCGAGGACCGCGAAGAACACGCCCACGTCGCGGACGGGCTGGATCTGCCACAAATGACGATCAAGCCAGGAGCGGCTATCAACCGGGACAGCGACATCACTCGCGTCCGCAGGCTCAGGCGGTCGCGGCAACAAGTCCTCTGTCGGATGTCCGGAAGGGTGGGCTTCGTCGGCCATGCGACCCAGCCTATCGGAGGATCAGCCGGTGCGTGTCAGTCCGCCCCTCAGTCGGCGGCGCCGATCGACGGCCCGACCGCGGCGTTGAACGCCTCTTCGAAGTCGTACACGCTCTGGAAGTCCTCGATGCGGTCACGCTCGGTCTTGCGCATCAGTCCGGCGTCGACCAGGGCGAACACGATCGCTCCGAAGTCGTCGGTCCGCGACACGCCCCAGCGGCTGAGCACCGTCTTTGCAAGCATGCCGTAACGCTCTACGGCGAAGTCACGCAGTCCGAGGCAGAGTTGCTGACCCGTCACGTGACGCGACGAGTCCTCGTCGTCAAAATCGGGCGACAGGGCGGATTCGCCGTGGATCATCTTCACCGTGTGCTCGAGCCCGTCGCGAAGGAACACGTACGCCTCGGGCGAATAGCCACCGGCGTCCAACATGATCTTCCGAAGGTCGAAGTACTCGCTCACGGTTCGGATCCTTCCATCGCCCCCAAAGGTGATCCGAGCAGATACTAGGCGTCCGGACGTTTCGCGACGGCCCCGCTCGGTCGGGCCCGGCTCACGTGGATCGAATCGCGCACGAACCACCGGAGCGGCTTATCGGCCCAAGCCCCCGCGTACTCCACTCCAACGCGGGCCGAGTTCCCGATTCGACTCGCCTCCGACCCCCCCCACGACCCCTCCGCCGCCGGCTCGAGCCACAGCCCCTCCTCTGAAGCGATGTCGCGACCGTCGAACGCACGGTCGATCCCGAACGCGCCGCAGAGCCGCCCCGGTCCCGAACAGAGATCCCGATCCCGAAGCGGCCGCTTGCCGGGACTCTGGCGAAGCCGTCGCATCGTCTCGATTCCGTCGATCGGCTCGACCGCCCTGATTAGCACCGCGACCGGCTCGTCCACGGCGCCGCACACAAAGTTGAGGCAGTGGTGCATGCCGTAGACCTGGAACACGTAGATCGTTCCGGGAGGCCCGTACATCGGCTCGGTCCGAGCGGTTCGCCGCCACCCTGCGGAATGGGCCGCGAGGTCATCGACGCCGAGGTAGGCCTCGGTCTCAACGATCGCGCCTCGGAGGACCTCGGCGGTCGGCAGACGTCGGCAGAGGCGGGCGCCGAGCAGACGCTGGGCGAGCGTCGATGGATCGGTCGCGAAGTAGTCTCGTCCGGCTCGTCGGGCGTCCGCCGCGTCAGGCATACGCGTGCAAACCGGGCAACAGCAGGTTCACGCCGAAGTAAGTGAACAGCATCACCACGAACCCCGCGACGCTCAGCCACGCCGTCGTCAAACCCTTGTCCTTCACACCCCCGAAACGAACGTGGATCGCGATGAGGTAGACGATCCAAGTGATCAGCGCCCAGGTTTCCTTGGGGTCGAACGCCCACCACCGGCCCCAAGAGTGGTCGGCCCACCAGGCGCCAAGGAGGATGCCGACGCCGAGCGTCCAGAACGCGAGTTGGAGCATGATCATCTGGGCGGCGTCGAGATCCGCGAGGATCCGGGCGTTTGTGGGTCCGCCGGCCGTGCCGCCGCCGGTCCCACCCGAACTCACCGCGCCCGCCGCCGCGAGCTGCGCATCCGTCCGGGTTCCCAGGACCGCGGCGTAGTGCGTCACGAGATAGAACATGCTCACGACGAAACCGAGCGTGATCAGCCCGTAGCTCGTCAGCACCGTGGTGACGTGGTACTTGAGCAGGACCGAGGTGTTGAGAATCGCCGCTTCGCGTTCGATGCTCCGCCCCGGAATGCCGGTCTGCGTTGCTGTCAGCAGGATCAGGAACCCGCACGCGGCCGCCGCGGCGCCGAAGATGAGCTGTTTGCGCCACATCATGATGACCAGCCCGACGAGGGCCGCGAACAGGCTCAGGCCGGTCATTGATTCGAACTGGTTCTGAATCGCGAATCGTTCCGCGAGGAAGCACCTCGCCGCGAACCCCGCCGCGTGCAGCCCGACGCCGAGAACGAGAAACACGTTCCCCGTCACCGCGAGCCACCGCCGCCCGGTGCCGAACGCGAGGACAAGGGCGAGCAGGCTGAACATGTACGCCCAGGCCCCCCACTCGAACGCGTTCGCTCGGTTGTACACGATCTCAATCTCGCGCCGAGCCTCCGGATAGAGCTCGGCGTTCACCGTGGGCAGTGTCGAAGCAAGATCGGCGACCAGGGCGTTGACCTGCTCCGCGTCCGCCGATCGCCACGCCTCGCCGAGTTCGGCGAACGCGACCCGGATCGGATCGTCCTCGGCGAGCTCAGCGACGTGCAGCCAGGGCGCGTCCGCAGAGTCCGGCGCGACGAGGTGGAGCGTCGTCGGGGCGTACAGGAACACGTTGCCCCGCCGCTCGATCCGCTGGATCCCCGCCCGGTACGGCTCCTCCCCGCTGTGCGCAGCGAAAATGTCGTCCGTATACCGCGCGATCATCGCGGGCGACACCCGTGTGAGCTTCTTCCACCGCAATTGCTGCGTCGCGTCGTCGGGGAATCCCCGATCGAGGTAAGCCTCGCGGAGCGGCAGGTAATTCACATAGACGAGCGGTCGCTCGACGTAGAACGCCGGATCGATCATGATGTCGATCAGCGTGAAGACTGGATCGAAGCTCGCCTTCTCGATCTCGCCGTCCTCGCCCGGCAGCGGAAGATGCAAGGAACGCGTGCCGGAGATGGTGTTCACCGTCTCGCGAGCCAGACTGTCGATGATCTTCACCCGACCGTTGTGCCCCACGGCGAGCCCGCGGAGCGGGCTCAGATCGACGGCCTCAGCGAACGCACGCTTCTCCTCGGGTGTGTGGGCAGGGCGCGTCGACACCTCACCGAACGGGTTCGGAAGCTGGGCGTCGGTATCCACCAACCGCTCTTCCGGGTGCGTGTTCCCCGACGGCCCCGCCGACTCGGGCGGCGCCTCGATCGGCTCTGGCGCCGACATCGACTGCGCGATCACCGGGCAGGACGCGACGAGAGCGAGCGACAGGATCGCGGTGAAAACGGAACGCATGGTGATGCCCCTCATGTCGCGGGTACCGCATCGGGCGAGGATCGCTCGGCGCGCCCCCCGCCGTGCCGCTCGGCGAGCCGACGCTTTTCACGCCGGACGAGCCACGGCTTGACATAGAACGCCCACGGTGTGCCCACCGCCATGAGCACACCGCCCAACGCGATGATGTGGATGCCCGGATTGTTGCCAACGTGCATGATCGTGAATCGCGCGACGGGCTTCTCGAGCACTCCCTGGTCGACGAGCTGCTGCGTCTGATTCCAGCCCTGCTGGTCCCAGCCCGACTGGCTGATCTTGAACTGCCGCGGATTCAGACCGCGTGTGACGTACGTCACCACGTTCGAGAACAGCGGCTCGTCGTCCCGCCACGTGTATGGCGCACGCAGCGGAGCGTTGAGTTTGACGACACGCTCATACGGCTCGAATCCGTCGTGCTCCGGCGCGAGCGTTGGGCGATCGACCAGCACGGTGCTTTGGTAGTCACGCGGCGCCCCGCGATGGTCGTACGCGATCATCTCGAAATCGACCAGTCGGATCGAGAAGTCCGGGAATGGAAGCTGGTACCGCCCGAACATGAGCGAGAGCTCGCGCCCGTCCGGCAGCGGGACTGTTCGACTCGCGTCGTCGCCGATGTTCAGGTACTTCGTGAACGGCAGCCAGACGACCTCGCGGTAGTCGTCCAACCCGTCGACCGTGACCTCAACCCCCACGAGCGCGTGACCGTGCGTGCCGATCGCCGCGGCGTCTCGATCGGTGTCGGGTGTGGGAACCGGGCGCTGCACGGTTTCGCTGTCCGGCCAACCCGGCACGATCTTGAAATCCAGCCGTTCGACGACATCGACGAGTTTCTCACCCGTCTCAATGTCATCAAAGACCTTCGGTTCCCCGATACCGCGGGCAACGGCCCGGTAGCGGCCGTTTGAGGTTCGATCGATGTAGAACTGGAACTTCGACTGGTCGAGGAACCCCACGCGGATCCGAGGGTCGGCGTCTCGCCTGCGAGGCTGGCCGCCGCGGACGGGGTTATCCAGAAAGTCTTGGGTGATCTCGGGGAATCGGTGGTACACCCATCGGTCGAACGCCTCACCATCGGGCGGTGTCAGCCGAACGATGAGTACCGACGACGTCGCCCCTTCGTACCCCTCTGTGATGATCGGGAACGGTGGCTGCGGTTCGATCGACCGGACGCCGATCGACCACCCCGTCTCGCCGAGTGTGTGCCGTGCGCCGGTGCGCGCGGGCAGGACGAAACGCTCCGCCTCGCCACCGCCCTCAGTCGGGACCTCCACCACCATCGCCGCGGGAACGGGCGCCGGAAGCCGCGTCGTCAGATCCGTCCAACGCTCCTCAGCCATCCCGTTGGTCATCTCGATCGCGAGGTCGTTGTTCTCGCTCACCCGCGCCGCTGGAGTGTTCGGGCGGAGCAAAAACCTGTTGACCGGACCGCTGTCCGGATCGCGTTCTTCGCCCGGAGGGGTGAAGAACAGTTCGATGACCTCGACCGGATCGAGCCGTCGGGAGAGATCCGCTCGATCGATATCCTCCTCGGCGTACAACCTCGTGTCGTCGGACAACCGCGCGTACGACGCGTATCCCACCACACGCAGCCGGATATCGGGGTCCATCGGTGAATTCGGTCTTGGCGCAACATCGATGTCGAGCGCCGGCAGCGAGCCATCGGGAGCATCAGCCGCGTTCCCGCGAAGCGCATCGCTCAGGTACATCGCGCCGCTTTCGTCGCCACGAGGGACGCCGTCGAGACCGTAGTCGTTGTACCGCGGGAGGCCGACGAGCGGCCGCTGCTCCAGCACCGCCTGACCGAAGCGGTTCCTCTTGCCCTCCTGACTCACGAACAGCACGACCCGGGTTGCGTCGTAGTACCAACGCTGAGGCGGTCCGGGAACAGCGTCCGTCGAGGGCGCCTCAGCGACGCCGCCGCCGTGGGGGCTCATTCCGGGCGCCGTGTTCGCCGCGAGCAGGATCGTGTCGCCCTCAGTCTTGAGGCTCTGGTAGTACACGCTGCCCAGCGCGATCACGATGATCCCCGTGTGCACGGTCAGAACACCGAGGTTCCTAAATGTGAAATCGATGCGTCGAACGGTCGCGACGAACAGATTGACGACGAAGAGGATGAGCACGACCCGAAGCGGCCACCACGAGTAGAACTCGAGTTCGGTCATCTCGAACCCGGGAAGTCGACGGAGCGTGACGGAGTCGTACCGCTCAGCGAAGTCGGCAAAGAAGCGAAGACCCTCCCCGGTCGCGGGGTCGTAGTGCATCGCGGGCCACGCGAACACGCTCCAAGCCCACACCAACCCCGCCGCGCCGATAAGGCCACCGATGAGTGTCGCGGCGAACCGCCAGCCTGTCCCCGCCTTCGCCGCCATCGATCGGGCGACCGTGCCGATGGCGAGCGCCCCGATAGCGGCAGACGTCGCGGCCGACAGAACGACAACCAGCCACGTCGGGATGAGCGCGATGAGACCGATCGGCACGCTCGCGACCGTGCCGTACAGCGCGACAACCACGAGCAACGCGACCGCGAGCCAGACCGAACTGAGGGTGTGGAGAACCCAACGTACCGGCGCAAGCGCCCCCGTCAGGTGCTCCGCGTCCCACTGCCTCGTTCTCTGCCATTTTCGACTCATGCGGCTCCAGTTCGCAAGGCTAGACGTCCCCGCGGGTTGCGGGTAGATCGTTCACGGCCCGTCCCGCGGCCAGTGTTAGGACCTCGGGCGCGGCGCCATTCTCAAAGACCCCGGCAAGACGGCCCCGACCTGATCCTTCGTCGGTTGGGAGGCAGAGGATGCCTTCGATCGGAGACCCGGGCTCAACACGGAACTTCGCCGGATCGAGCCCGAGCCCCCGCGCGGGATAGGTTGTCAGCATGGCGAGCGCCGTCACGGGATCGAGTCCGTCCCGCCGGACAACCAGCCTCGCGTCGTCGAGCGGCGAAATCCGATCAGGCGTGTCCAGATTGATGATCGAATCGGTCCCGAAGCAGACATTCACGCCCGCGTCGAGCAGATCGCGGTACCGGTGCGCGCCAACGGCGAGATCGAATCCGAAGTAGGTCGCCGAGCGCGGGCAATAGACAACGGTCGCGTGTAATTGCGCGAGCAGTTCAATGTCCTCGTCGCTCAGGTCGGCCCCGTGAGCAGCCACGACGCCCCGTCCCCGCTCGCCGAACGCCCGGGCGAGATACGCCGTCGGAGAGAGCCCCTCCCCGACGCCGATCTCCTCGGCGCTCGTCCACAGCCCCAGTCGCTCGAGGAAGTCTCGCGTCGGGCCTTCACCATCAGCGACAAACCGACGCTCCGAGGGCGACTCGGCAAGATGCGTCGAGATCGGCGCTCCGTGCGTTCCCGCGATCGCTGCCGCCGCGGCGTAGCCCCGATTGCTGACGGTGTACGGAGCGTGCGGCTGGACGCCAAATCGCACGTTGCGGCTCGCCGGGAGTCCATCGAACGCCGTGTGGACAGTGTCGATCCCATGACGTTCGCGGGCGCCGATCGCGAAGAACTCCATGAAACTCACGCCCCCCATCCCGCTCTCGTCCAACGCAAACATGGCCGCCAATTCAGGGGATGACCCTGGTGCCCCGGCGATGTCCCCCACCGCGACGACGCCGCCCGCTCGCGAGAGCCGCACGCCGGCGACCACCGCCGCTCGGATCGCCTCCGCTGTCCGCGGGCGAGCGTCCATGACCATTTCAAGCCAAGCGTCGAACGAACCCCCAAACGGGCGGATGCCGACGTCCGTCAGGTCGAGGTGCGTATGGGCATTGACGAAGGCAGGGACCAGCACCGCGCCTGGACGATCGAGGTCGACGGCCGCTGACCGATCGCTCTGAATCTCGCTGATGGTCGCCCCACCGAAACGATCGACGAGTACGCGGACGAGCCAAGGGCCGGGCCGCTCGCCTCGGTCGTCGGCGACCGCGCCGACGCGAAGCAGGCACGCATCGCCAGCAGCCAAGATGGGGGATGAACCGCTGTTCATGGCGCGAATCGTCCCGGACCGATAGCATGATGCTGACAGGCACATTCCGCGCGGCGTCCGAGGCGCTGGCCGCGAGAGAAGCCACAGAACCCGCTGACAGACCACGCTCGGAGCCGACGATGAACACGCCCCGCCAGACCAGCAACACCCGTCTTCACAATCGCTTCACCGCTCGTCGCCTCGCCGTAGCGGCAGGGTTCGGCGTCGCCGCGATGGCTCTCGGCGGCTGCGTGAGCCAGGAGAAGTACGACCAGGCCGTTTCCGAGATTCGCGTGCTGACGAGCCGGAACGCCGACCTGTCCTCGCGGTTGGCCGAGATCGAGCAGACCGCCGGCAGCCTCCGCGACGAGAGCGCGGGCGTCCGCGGCACGATCGACGACCTGCGTCGCCAGAACGGCACGCTTCGTCAGGAACTGGCCAACGCGAACACGACGATCACCAACCTGACCGAGCAGCTTGGCAGTCTCCAGTTCGAGCGTCTCGACCCCGCCACCGACGCGGCCCTCGCCCGTCTGGCTGAGCGGTACCCGCAGCTCGTCACCTACGACAGCGAGCGGGGCATGCTCCAGTTCTCGAGCGACCTGACGTTCGACTCGGGCTCGGCGGTCGTCAAGTCGACCGCCAAGCAGACGCTCCAAGCCCTCGCCCAGGTGCTCAAGTCCTCCGAGGCCACCCAGTACGACGTGCGCATCGTCGGACACACCGACAGCCAGAAGCCGAGCGGCCAGACGCTCCAGCGTCATCCGACCAACGTTCATCTCTCGGTGCACCGCTCCATCGCGGTCCGTCGTGAGCTTCAACTCCTCGGCGTCCAGGAAGCGCGGCTCGAGGTCGCGGGGTGGGGTGAGTTCCGCCCGGCGATCCAGAACACCTCGACCGGCAACACCCCTGCCAACCGTCGCGTGGAGCTGTTCCTCGTGCCGTCGGGTCGCAGCGCGTCGGCCGGCTCGATGATGGCGCCGTCGGGCGATACGGGCGGCGGGCGGTCGTTCATCGACCGCGAGCAGCTCGATGGCGGGCGCTTCGAACCCACCAAGTAACGGCTCCGAAAGCGGACTCGTCGATCGCATCACCCCTCCCGCCGCTTCGGCGGGGTGAGCCCGATCAACGACCAGAACCGCGAGCTGAAGGCCGCGCTCGAAGCCGAGCTCGCCCGGCGCGGCATCGACCTGCCG
>PAKY01000111.1 GCA_002706885.1 Phycisphaerae bacterium | reverse complement strand
GGGCTCGAGGACGCGGGCGTCGATCGGTCGCTCGGAGCAGACAAACCGGACGGGCGGCGTCGCGCCGAGCGCTTCTCGCATGCGCTCGACGATGGCGAGGAGCGGGGCGATGTGCCCACCCGTGCCGCCCGCAGCGCAGATCACGGGGGTCGGCGTCTCGCTCGCGGTGGTCATGCGGCGACGGGTTCCCGCACGCCGCCCAGAGTCACGGCGCGGCGCTCGGTGTCGCGGTCGATCGCGGCGACGAGCCCGAGAGCGGCGCACGTCAGGACCCAGCCCGTCCCGCCCGCGCTGAGGAGGGGAAGGGCGATGCCCTTGGTCGGTCCGAGGCCAGTGACGACGAAGAGGTTGATCGTCGCCTGACCCGCGACGGTCAGGAGCACACCGAGCGCGATCAGGCGTCGGACAGGTCCATCCGCGGCGCGGACGATGCCCGCGAGCGCCACGAACATCACGCCGTAGAGCGCGATGACGAGCGAGGCGCCCGCGAGGCCGAGTTCCTCGCAGATCACGGCAAAGAGAAAGTCAGACGTGTCCTCCGGGAGGTATCCAAACTTCTGGAGTCCGTGTCCGAGCCCGCGGCCGAAAGGACCTCCGCCCGCGATCGTCGCCATGGACTGGATCATGTGGTACCCATCGCCCTGCGGATCGCGGTAAGGATCGATGAAACTCACCACGCGGTCCACGCGGTACGGGCTCGAGAGAACGGCCGCGACGAAGCCGGCGACGGCGACGGGCACGGTCGCAAGGAGCCACCACAGCCGCATTCCCGCGGCGACCAGCACGAGCACGCCCACGCCGCCGATGAGCACCGCGGTGCCGAGGTCCTCCACGACGATGACGGCGCAGACGAGGCAGAGGACCGCGATCAGGATCGGGAGCCCGCCGCGGAAGCGCCGGAGGCCGTCCCCCGAAGCGACGGCGCCGCAGGCGATGACGACGACCATCCCCCACTTCGCAATTTCAGATGGCTGAAGCGACCCAGCGATCGGGACCACGATCCAGCGAGCAGCCCCGTTCACGCTCCGTCCGACGCCCGGGGCGTAGACCGCGAGGAGGAGGGCAAGGATCGTGACCAACGCCGCAGCGAGGATCGCGAGGGCGTGCGACGGACGGAGCCCGGCGCTCCGCTCGAGCCAGCGGGTGGGTAGCACGCCGCAGACGAGCATCGCGACGACCGCGACGACCGCGTAGAGCGAGGGGCGGCTGGTGAGGATGCTCTGGAAGGTCACCGGGTCGACGCCCGGAGCGAGCTGCCCCGTCTCGCCGACGGGAGCGACGCTCATGCCCGCGGAATTGACCATCACCACGCCGAGCGTGAGGAGCGCGAGCGCGCAGAGCATGACGACGTTACCGCGGGTGACCATCGCTCTGACTATCGACCGGGCCGGGGTCTCAGGCTGAACTTCGCGCGGCGCCCGACGATTCAGCGAGATCAGCGATCGGTGTCGCGATCAAGTCGTAGCCATCGGAATCCGTCACGACGCACGGGACGACGGCGCCGGGCTCGAGCGGCTTGGACGAGACGACATAGGTCGTGGCGTCGATCTTCGGCGCCTGGAAGTAGGCGCGGCCGCGGTGGGTGTGGGCCTCTGCCGAAGCCTGCGCGGGCTCATCGATGACGACATCGAGGCGGAGGCCCGTGTCGAGCGGGTCGTCGGCCTCGAACTGCTCGGCGAGGAACTCCGCCTGCTCGAACGCGATCCGCTGCTGGAGCTCCATGATCTCGTTGTGGCGACGCTGCTTCGTCTCGCGCGAGACGGCGAGCGCCGGATCGGCCTCCATGGTCGCGGCGGGCGTACCGGGCTCAGCGGAGTAACGGAAGACGCCGACGGCGTCGAAGCCGATCTCGTCGATGAAGCCGAGGAGTTCCTCGTGGTCTTCCTCGGTCTCGCCCGGGAAGCCCGTGACGAAGGTTGTTCGGATGGCCATGCCCGGGATCCGCTCGCGGAGCTTGAGCATCAGCTCCCGCTGTTCCGAGGCGCCGACGTTGCGGCGCATCGAGGTGAGCATGTTGTCCGACGCGTGCTGGAGCGGGATATCAAGGTACGGCAGCAGCCGCCCGTTGGCGACAAGCTCGGCGAACGCGTCGATGATCGGATCGGTGAAGGTCGTCGGGTAGGCGTACATGAGGCGGAGCCATCCCGCGGCGCCGATCTCCTCGTCCATCGCGTCGGAGAGCGACTTGAGCAGCTTGGGAAGCCCCGCGGTGAACATCTCGCCCGCGTCGTTCATCCCGGCGCCGATGTCATCGCCGTAACTCGTCGTGTCCTGACCGATGAGCAGCAGCTCGCGTGCGCCGTCTCGCATGAGCTCGCGTGCCTCGGCGACGACCGCGGGCTCGCGCTTCGAGCGCATCTTGCCGCGGATCGACGGGATCGTGCAGAACGCGCACGCCTGGTTGCAGCCCTCGCTGATCCGGAGATACGCGTAGTGGCGAGGGGTCAGGCGCAGACGCGCGGAGTCCGACTCGTGATAGCCGAGCCCTTTGCCGTCCTTCCCGTTGACGGTCAGCGTCGTCGAGCCGGGGCCGAGCGAACGTGCCTTGGTGAGGGCGTTCGCGCTGATCCAGTACTTCGGTCCCTCGGCGACGGCGTCCTCGAGCGTCTCGCGGGGCGTGCCGCGGACCGCCTCGAGCACCTGGTCGCGGTCGAAGACGCCGATCATCGCGTCGATGCCGGGGGCCCACTCGAAGAGCTTGGTGCGGTGGCGCTGCACGAGGCAGCCCGCGACGACGACGCGTTTGACCTCGCCCCGCTTCTTGGCCTCGATCGCGTCACGGATGACGGCGAGTGACTCCTCCTTCGAGGCCTCGAGAAACCCACAGGTGTTCACCACCACCGCGTCGGCGGGGGTGATCCGCCCGCCCGCGGCCGACGCATCCTGTTCGGATCCCGAAAGGGACAGATCATCGTCCTCGCCCGATCCGAGATCCTCGGCCGAGACGGGCGCCACGCCCGCCGAGGCGAGTTCACCGAGCATGTGCTCACTGTCCACGAGGTTCTTCGGGCAGCCGAGGCTGACGAAGGAAACGGTCTTGATCTCCGCCGAGGGATCGGTCATCGGCGGATGCTAGGAAGGCGGGGCGTCGGAGCCGAGGTTGACCTCCGCCTCAGATCCGCCCGATCACCTGCAACGCCTCCGCGGCGCCCGGCATCGGGAAGTGCGCGGTGAGCGCGGCGCGGAGGTCCTCCTCGTCGGCGATCACGTAATCGCACGCAAAGGGAACGCTCCAGCCCGTGAAACGCATCGCCTTCGCGAGGCGGAACATCGAGGTCGCGACGACCAGATCCTCGCCCGCGAAGCGCAGCGGAAGAAGGCCGAACTGCCACGCCTGGCGGCGATCGATCACGTCGAGGACGTCATCGGACGGCCGCAGCTTGTCGCGATCCACATGCTCCGCGGACGCCGCGTACTGCTCCGCCCACGCGAGCTCGACCGCGTTCGCATGCACGCCGAACATCTGCTCGGCGAGCAGGCCGAACGGGCGGCCGTGGAGCCGCTGAAAAGCGACGATCTCGTCGCGCTGTTCCGCCGTGAGCACGCCACGCTGGACGAGCAGATCACCAAGACGCACCGGCATGTCCATCCTCCTCCGACCTCCTGGTCGCCATCGGGCCGCGAAGCCCGGTCGTGAGGACGGGTATCGGTGGCCTGCCACGCGGCCTTGACGTCGCGACAAGCGGACCAACCGAGGTGGGTGGCAGACGGCTCCAGATGATCGGCCTGCGTCGCGTAGCCACACGAACACAGTGCGACCCTCGCGGGTTATTGCTCCCCCGCAGCCGGCTCGATGGTGACGATAAGTCCCCGCCTGAGCAGGCGGTTCTGATACAGCTCGGCGAGTTCCTGGTGGGTCATCACCACCACCGCCTGACCCCGGTTGTGGGCCACCAGCATGACCTCGACGGCTCGCGGACGCGCCAGCGGGGTGATCTCTTCGAGCGACTCCACGACATGGACCATGTCGTTCTGATCGTCGTTGTGAAGGATCACCATGTATGGGGGGAGCTGATCGACCCGCTCATCGGTCTGCGTCGATTCCCGCGATGCTGGGCGTTCAGCCCGCTGCGGAGCGGATTGGGGCGTCGAAGCGTCGTCGCGGGTGGTGTCGCTCATGCCGGCTTCCTCATGTACGGCCTTCGGCAGCCTACGCCGCAGACCGCTACTTTCCAACACAGAACGCGGCGAACACCCTTCCGATCACGTCATCCGGGCTGATCTCGCCGCAGACCGCTCCCAGATGGTCCAGAGCCGTACGGAGCTCTCCCGCGGTGAGTTCAGGGTCGCGCAGCGTCCGTTCGACGCCCGAAAACGTAGAGATCGCGTTGTTCATGGCGTGGAGAGCGGCGCGAAGCTCGGCGGCGTGCCTCGGAACGACGGTTGATCGCGCCGCTCCGCGGACGGTCTGAGCGGCATCGGCGATGGCGCGTCGCAATGGAGCGAGACGCCACCCATCGATCGCGCACACCGCGAGCGCCTCCGACTCCGTCTCACCCGTGGCGATGTCGGCCTTGGTGCGCACACGGACGACGGTCGCTCGCGTGTCGAGCTCCGAGAACCGCCCGTTCGGGTCGCAGTGCAGCACGACGTCCGCGCCGCGAACACGCTCGCGAGCAATCTCCTGCGCCTCGGCGTCGAGCGGATCAACGGCGCGATCGCCGATACCGGCGAGGTCAACGAGCGTGACGCTTCCCGCCCCTGGCGCCTCGGTGGTGAGATCGAGCGATTCTTCGAGCGCGTCGCGCGTGGTACCCGGACGGTCGCTGACGACGGCTCGCCGCCGCCCGAGCAGCGCGTTGAACAACGCGCTCTTGCCCGCGTTGGGTTCGCCGACGAGCACGACGACTGGTTCGTGCAGCGCCGCCTCGACCGGTCTCGCTTCGCCAATGAACGAGGACAGGTCGGTTGTGAGCGTCGCCAAGCGGGCGCCGAGCGCTGAAGGCGCGATCGGGACGACGTCTTCCTCCTCCGCAAAGTCGATCCCCGCCTCGACAAGGGCAAGGAGCGTCGCGAGTTCGTCGGCCCAAGCTTGGTATCGGTCTCCCGTCGCGCCGGAGAGCAGTTTGGTCGCCGCGTCGAGTTGCTCATCCCGCTCGGCCGCGATGAGTTGCGGGATGGCCTCGGCCTGCGCGAGCGTGAGCTTGCCCGCGAGATAGGCGCGAGCGCTGAATTCACCCGGCCCGGCGCGCCGCGCGCCAGCGGACACCATCGCCTCGACGACGCGCTCCACGAGCGCTGGAATGCCAGGCAGGAGAAGTTCGGCGGTGTCCTCACCGGTGTACGACCGCGGCGCTAGAGCGACGATCGCGCATGCGGGCAACGGCAGCGAAGCGCCGCCCGAACGGAGCACGAGGTCCACGCGATGAACGCCGGGCGTTCGCGGCGGCGCGTGCGCGCAAGCCCGCTCAAAGACCCCGCGGGTATCCGGTCCGCTCAGGCGAACGAGGGCACGAGCTGATCGGCCCGGAGCGGTGGCGAGCGCGACGATGGTTTCTGTCATGGCGTTGCGCCGGGGCGTTGGACATCGGCGATGGAATGCACGGTCCACGCCAGCCCGATCGCCTCCCTCAGAATCCCACCGCCTGGCCGTCCGCCCGCGGATCGCTCGCGGCGAGGTACGCGTCGTTCTCGAGCTTGTAGATGCACTGTCCGCGTCCGAACGAGCTGCTGAACGCTTCGTCCATCCGCAGGTCGTGGCCCATGTCACGGAGGCGTTGGTACACCGCATCGTCGTACCCCGGCTCCATCGAGAGTTCCATCCCGTCGTGCACCTGCCAACGCGGGGCGTCGAGCGCGGCCTGCGGGTTCTGATCGAAGTCGGCCATACGGGCGACCACCTGCGCATGTCCCTGCGGCTGCATGAACCCGCCCATGACGCCGAAGCTCATCAGCGGTACGTCGCCTGCCTCGCCGTTCCGCGTCACGAAGCCCGGGATGATCGTGTGGTACGGCCGCTTGCCCGGCGCCAGGACATTCGGATGACCTTTCTCAAGCGAGAAGCAGCAGCCGCGGTTCTGGAGGCTAATCCCCGTCCCCGGAACGACGACGCCCGACCCGAAACCCGTGTAGTTCGACTGGATGTAGCTGACCATGTTTCCGTCGTCGTCGGCGGTGGTCAGCAGAATCGTCCCACCCGGCTTCGGCGAGCCGTGCTCGAAATCGGTCGCCTTCTCGCGATCGATGAGCCGTGCGCGCGACGCGAGATAGTCATCGTCAAGCAGCGCAGCGACATCGACGTCCATGTGCGCAGGATCGGCGATGTACCGGTGACCGTCACGGAACGCGAGCTTCATCGCCTCGATCTGGAGATGGAAGCATTCGGGCGAGTCAACCTCCGTGCGCTGAAGGTCGAGGTGGCGGAGGATCCCGAGGGCGATCAGCGCGACGAGCCCCTGGCCGTTCGGCGGGATCTCGTGGAGCGTCAGGCCGTGGTAGTCGTTCTCGATCGGACGCACCCAGTCATACTGATGACTGGCAAGGTCCTGCTTTCGTAGCGCGCCGCCCTGCTCACGAGCGGCCTTCTCCATCGCGTCGGCCAGCCGCCCCTCGTAGAACGAGCGGCCCGAGCTGGCGCCGATCTCACGGAGCGTCTTCGCGTGATCCGGCAGCCGGACGATCTCGCCGATCTCCGGTCCGCGGCCTTCCGGCGCGAAGACGCGATGCCATTCAGCGAACACGCCGTCCTCCGGATAGATCTCAGCGGCGCGCTTCCAGTAGTAACTCACAACGGGACTGACCGGGAAGCCGTCCTCGGCGAGCCGCGCCGCAGGCTCAAGCAGATCGGCAAGCGACATCGTTCCATGGTCCTCGGCGAGCGCCGCCCACCCCGACACACACCCCGGCGTGGTAATCCCGTGCCACCCGCGATACGGCACGCTGTCCATCCCGCTGTATTGGTCGAGCGTCATGCCCATTGGCGCCCGACCAGAAGCGTTCAGCCCGTGCAGCCCGCCGCCGGCCCAGACCAGGGCGAAGCTGTCCGAACCGATCCCGTTGCTCGTCGGCTCGACCACCGTCAGCGCCGCCGCGGTCGCCACCGCCGCGTCAGCCGCGTTCCCGCCCTTGCGCATGATCTCGAGCCCCGCCTGCGCTGCGAGCGGCTGGCTCGTCGCGACACAATTCCGTGCGAGGAGTGGCTGGCGGCGGGAGGGGTACGGGAGGGAGGAGGAGAAGGGGAGCATCGATGGAGTGTAACAGCCGTGAATTTGACCGACCCCAGCCCGACCTACGCCGAACCTGTCGCGGTCGCACGGTTAACGACCGACATCCGTGGCGGCGACACTCAAGACATCCGCGATCCTCAGACTGCGCGTCGAACTGCCTGAAATGACAACGGACGCCCCCTCGGACGCCCGTCGTCATGCTGCTGTCAATCGATCGAACGCTCGCGTTCACCGCCGACGGCGCATCGCCACCAGTCCGCCCATCGCGAGCACGCCAGCCCCCGCTGGCGCCGGGACGACCGCGAAGCTGATGCGGTAGATCTCCGACGAGCCCGTCACCGTGCCCGCGTCGAAGAAGTAGCCGGCGGGCGTCTCGACCCCGTCGAACGCGCCGAGTTCGCTGAACTCGAAGCTCACGACGCCGTTCTCGTTCGTGCGCAGCGCGTTGTCACCACCGACGACAAACGCCCCCGCGCTCGGATCAGCGACCTCCGACCCCGCGTCCCAAATCTGAGCGCCGGTCTGCGTGATCTCGCTGATCAGCAGGTTGCCCGCGTCATCGAAGAGCCGGAACCCCTGCGGGTCGTCGTTGCCGATGAACAGGTCGTTCGACGGCACGACCATCGCCGCGAACGTGAAGAACTGGTTGAGATCGGTGTCGATGTTGAACGTCGCGGTCGCGACGGCGCCGGGCGTGAGCGGACCCGCGGGGTCGGACACCACGCTCCCGAGCGTCGCGGTCGGATCGGCCGCTTCGAACGCGGGGAACCAGCTCGAGCCGCTGCCGCCCTCGGCGATGGTGACGATCGGAGCGGTCGAAACGTCCGACTCTCCGAGCAGCGGCGCGACGGAACCGTTGTCGAACGCGTCGAACACGCCGCTGTGGAACCCGACGCGCAGCGGCGCAAACGTCACGCCGTTGGTCGGCGCGAGGTTCTCGACCGTGACCTGGAGCTGAACGTTCTGAGCGAGCGCGGACGAGCAAACGCCTCCGACCACAGAGACGAGCGCGATCGAAAGAGCCGAGGCAGCGATGGAACGTGACATGCGGATAACTCCCGTTTGCAAGAAACGATGAACACACACCCCGCGCACACGGACAGCG
The DNA here is from genome assembly GCA_002706885.1 of Phycisphaerae bacterium. Classification (GTDB taxonomy): domain Bacteria; phylum Planctomycetota; class Phycisphaerae; order Phycisphaerales; family UBA1924. Next base: position 7,793 of record PAKY01000111.1, on the reverse strand, counting down.
ACACGAGCCGTGCGCGACGCCGGCCGCTGATGCGCGAAGGAACGAATTGGTGGTGTTTGTCTCTCCGCTCGCGCGTCGTTGGACGCGTGGGCTGGGCGAAGCAGTCCGCGGCCCGTGATCATTCCCGGACCATTGAGAAAATCTGGAAGGTGGCGCCTCCGATCGGCGAACCGACGTTTCTTCGATGTTTGCGGCGGTATTGAACCTCACCCCGCGCCCGTCCCGCGGAGGCGGATCGATCGGCGGAAGCCGCGCATGAGGCGCACCGAACGCGATCGGTTCAGGCGGCATAGTTCCTGACGCTTGGTTGGGCGATCACTCAAGCAAGCTGCCGCAAAGATCGATCAGACTCCATCGGCGCGGCGCCCCCGTCGGGCAGGCCGTCGGAGATCGCGTCATGGCTGACAGCTCGTCGGACCGCCGCCAGCACGACCGCTACGACGCGCGCGTCCCGGCCCTCGTTACGCCCGTGCTTCCGAACGGCGCCCTCGGCAAGCCCATCAACGGCTTCATGACCGATATCGGGCGTGGCGGACTGTCGGTCACGCTGCCGCGCACCCTCAGCCCGGGGATGATGGCCGAGCTTCGCATCGAAACCGCTTCGACCAAGGTCGTCGAAGCGGTCGAGGTGCGATCCTCGCGCTGCCGCCCGGGCGTCGGCCACATCGTCGGCCTCCGCTTCCGCCGCGACCCCGCGGGCGTACGGACGCTCGAACTGGTGGAACGGGCGCGCGCCACCGCTGGCCTGCGGATCGACGCGGCCTAGCGGCGCCGAGCCGGTCTATCTGCGCTTCTTGTAGCGGTCGCCCGGATCGCGACGGTTGGGCGCGGTGTTCTGCACCCGTCGCTTGCCGCCGCCGGTCTTCGCCTGCGCCCGCAGCTTCTGCTGCTCCTCGGCCATCGCCTGAAGACGCTGGAGGAAGCCCTGCTTGCCGCTCGACCGCCGCGCGGCCTTCGCGGCCTTGATCTTCTCCGGATCGGTCAGCCCGTGCTTCTGCGCGTGCGAGCGGATCCAACGCGACTCGAGGATGCCGAGCGTCGAGTTCGTGATGAAGTAGATCACGAGGCCCGACGGCGCGGTGTACATGAAGATCGGCATCATGAGCGGGAACATGACGCGCATGGTCTTCTGCATCTGCTCCTGATCGGGGCTCATCGTCGCCGTGCTCGGCGGCGTCAGGTACTTCTGGTGCAGGAAGAACAGGACCCCCATGAGGATCGGAAGCAGGTTGATCGAGCTGATCGTGCCGTAGATCCGCGAGAGGAACGGGATGTCGACGTGCGCAAAGCTCGGCAGCGGGATCGCGCGGTCCGAGCTCGCGAGATCGCCCAGGAACTGCCAATGTCCACCCGAGATCGCCTGGAACACGCCGTAGAACGCCGGCTCATGACGCAGCTCGGCCGCGAAGTAGAGCGTCGCGTAGAGCGCGATCCAGATCGGGCTCTGGAGCATCATCGGCAGGCAGCCGAGGAACCCCGCGGGGTTGATGCCCTCCTCGCGGAACAGGCGGGCCGTCTCCTCCTGCATCCGCTTCGGGTCGTCCTTGTACCGCTCGCGAATCTTGTCCTGCTTCGGCTTGAGCGACTGCATCTGGGCGCCGAACCGCTGCATGTTGATCTGGCTGTACCGCGTGATGGGGTGCAGACACGTCCGCACCGTGATCACGAGCAGGATGATCGCGACCGCCCAGTCGAACGTGAAACCGTGGTAGAGCTTAAGGACGAAGAACAGGACGTCGGTCAGCCACCCGAACGTGCACATCTCGCCGCAGAACCCGCCGAGGTTGTAGACGATCAGGTCATCGAGGTTCAGCGTCTTCGACACCGACTCGCCCGCGAGCACTTCCGCGAGAAGCGGGCCCGCGTAGATCCCAAGGTCGTCCGCGAGCGTCTGACGCGGCGCGATCGTCTGCGTCGGACCGACCATCCGCGACACGATCACCGCGTCGAACGGGTCCCCCGCGTTCGGGTTGAGCACGAGGCGGTCGATCGTCTCGACCGAGCGAAGCAGCTTGTCCCCCGCGCCCACGTCGTCCGCTCCGTCCGCGATCGACGGGTGAACCGCGACCCCGAAGTACCGGTCGGTCATCGCGAACCAGGAGAGGCGGAAGCCCTTCTCGGCGTGCCGATCGGTCGGCCAGATCGGAGCGCTGAACGGCCACGACTCGTTGACCTTCTTCCCGAGGACCTTCTGCCGCCCGCGCAGCTCGTGATCGGCCGTGACGAACGCCGACGACCCCTGCTGCTGCTCGTTGAGCAGGTAGCCGAACCGGAAACGGCGCTTGTCGCCGCCGTACCGCGTCGCGGGGTCGGGCAGATCCACGGGACCCGTCTGCGTCAACCGGACGTCGATCGGGCGGTCGGTCAGGTTCTCGATCCGCTGGTCGAGCGAGAGGTCGAACGACCCGGGACGGAACGTGAACCGCCGGACGAGCCGAAGTGCTGCATCACCGTCGCTCGTCTCGATGATCGCCTCGAACGCCGCCTCGGCGACGCCCGACTCGATCGGACGCCACACCCCGGGCGCCGACATGTTGATCGTGACGCCGTTGACGTCGATCGACAGCAGCGCGAACGGCACCGCGCTCAGCGTCGCGCCGTTCGGTCGGCTGATGCTCCGGACCGCCTGAAGCTCGACGTGGCGTTCCTGCTCGATCGTGCGGAACGAGTGCGTGAGCTGATACGACTTCACGCCCGCGCCGAGCGGGTAGAACTCGATGTACCCCTCGTACCCCGCCGCGTTTTCGGCGTCGAGCGACCCGATCGGCGCGGGCGCCGTCTGATCGCCGAAATCACGGGCTCGGAACGAGAGCGTGGACGCCGCGATCGCGTCGCCCTCGGCGACGGGCGACACATCCTCATCCGCTTCCGCCGCGGTCTCGAGCGGCTCGATATCCGCGGCGCTCCCGTCGAGGTCACTCGGCTTGGGCGCGACCTGTCGGTCTGAGGGGTCCGACGCTGCGCGGTCGGAGTCCGTGGCGACCGCCCGCTCGGGAGGCTGCTCGACGACGGTGGTGTTCGAACTCGAACGGCTCGTGTTCACCCCCACCGCCACGGCCACGCAGATGCCGAGCACGACGAGGAGGGCGGGGATGAGCAGCCGGAGGAAGGTATTCGGCTTCTTGGCCATGGGCGGTCGTCGTCTGCTGCCTGTATCTGTTGACGGTTACGTTGCCAGTCGCGCTGACGGAATCGAACGCGGGAGAAGAATCATCGACCCTCGAACAGTCGGTCGCCGAGCCAATCGTGCAGCTCCGGGATCGATTTGATCCTGTTCGCGGTCGTGGCGATGTCGTACTCAACCCGGACGAACTCGACCCGATCGGCGTAGAGAATCGCGTAGCTCGCGCGTGGGTCGCGGTCCCGCGGCTGGCCCACCGATCCACAGTTGATGATGATCTTCTCGTCGTCGCTGAACCGGTACACCGGAGGATCGCCGAGCTCGCCCGGTCCGAAGAACTCGATATCGTCGGTGAAGACACCCGGGACGTGGGTGTGCCCGCAGAAACTGATCCGATCGACGCGGTTGAAGATCGAACGGATCTTCTCCGGGTCCGCGTGGATGTCGTCGGGGAAGATGTACTCGTTCACAGGACGACGCGGCGAGGCGTGGACACACAGAGCGTGCGTCGCCGATCCGTTGCTCGATCCCCCTTCGGGCGCCGGCAACTGCTCGAACTGACGCACCTGGAGACGCCCGAGGAAGTCGAGGCGGTTCGAGCCGCCCTCGTCGATCGGCGCCGCGTCGAGCTGCTCCCGCGTCCAGTGGGCCGCGGATTCAGCGCTCTGGTTGAAGTTCGTCGGCTCATACAGCACGCCGAAGTCGTGGTTGCCCATCAACCCCCACGCGCAACGCTCGCGCACCAGGTCGATGCACTCCAGCGGATCGGGGCCGTAACCGATGATGTCCCCGAGGCAGATCGTCCGCTCGATGCCTCGGGCGTCGATATCCGCGAGGACGGCCCGAAGGGCCACCGCGTTGCCATGGATGTCACTGATAACCGCTGTGGGCACTGGCTGGTTACTCGGTTCGGGGTCTCGGCGCTTGCAGCGCTGTGGGCGCCCGCGCCGGGAGCGGACGGAACAACCATGCTAGATGCCATCGGACGGGGGGGCAACGCGAACTGGCCGACCCCCCTCCCGGATGCCGATGGTGTGGGCTCGGGGGTCTACCATCGGTGCCTCAGCCCGGCAGGGGCCGCCGCGGGGGCTCGGCCCGATCGGATGACAGACCCGGGAGCGGCGCCGACGCCCGCAGCCAGGAGACAGCTATGCCAGCGGCAAACGTGAACTACCAGCGCACCCGAGAGATGACCATCGAGGAACTGCTCCTCGAGCACCGGATCGTGTTCCTCATCGGCGAGATCAATTGGGCATCGGCCAGCCGCGTGATGATGCAGATGCTCTATCTCGACCACCAGCGTCGGGGGCAGGACATCAACTTCTACATCAACAGCCCGGGCGGAGCCGTCGACGACACCCTCGCGATCTACGACACCATGCGGTTCCTCGGCTCCAAGGTCGCCACCTACTGCATCGGGCGGGCCTACAGCGGCGGGGCGCTCCTCCTGACCGCCGGCGCCGAGGGCAAGCGATACATCCTCCCCCACGCCAAGGTCATGATCCACCAGCCGTACGGCGGCATCACGGGCCAGGCCGAGGACATCCGCCTCCAGGCCGAACAGATCATCAAGAGCAAGCAGGCCCTGATCGACATCATGGCCCGCCACACCGGACAGTCCGCCGACCGCATCCGCGAGGACAGCGAGCGCGACAAGTACTTCACCGCGGAAGAGGCGAAGGCCTACGGCCTCGTGGACGAGGTTCTCACCGAGCCGCCGCCCGCCGCCGGCGCCGCGACCGCTTCCTGATCACCGCCTCCACGCACGGAGTACACGCCATGGCGAACCCCCAGAACAACACCCTCGTCCCGATCGTCGTCGAGCAGACCGGCCGCGGCGAGCGGTCGTACGACATCTTCAGCCGCCTCCTGAAGGACCGCATCATCTTCGTCGGCGGCGGCATCATGGACGAGCTCGCGAACCTCGTTGTCGCGCAGCTCCTCTTCCTCGCCAACGAGGACCCCGAAGCCGACATCCACATGTACGTCAACAGCCCGGGCGGATCCGTCACCGCAGGCCTCGGCATCGTCGACACGATGCAATACATCAAGCCCGACGTCGCCACCTTCATCATCGGCCAGGCCGCGTCCATGGGCTCGGTCATCGCCACCTGCGGCGCCAAGGGCAAGCGATTCGCCCTCCGCAACGCCCGCAACCTCATGCACCAGCCGCTCATCCACGGCGTCATGGAAGGCCAGGCGACCGACCTCGAGATCGAGGCCAAGGAGATGCTCCGCATCCGCGAGCGCCTCTACACCCTCTACTCCGAAGCCACGGGCCAGAACCGCGAGAAGATCCTCAAGGACTGTGACCGCAACCTCTGGCTCGACGACAAGGAGATGGTCGAGTACGGCCTGATCGACAAGGTCCTCCAGAACATGCCCCAAAGCCCCGGCGGACACCAGGCGACAGACTGATGACCGACCCCCGCACGACCGCGCGATCGACATCCGAGACATCGCTCGAGACCCCGGACCTCGTCATCTTCGACTGCGACGGCGTTCTCGTCGACACCGAGCCGCTCACACTCGACGCCATGCGCCGATGGATCGCCTCGTGCGGTCTCGACCTCTCATACGACGAGGTCGCGAACCGCTACAAGGGAACCCATCTCTCGGTCATCCAGCCCGCCGTCGAAGCCGAGATCGGCCGACCGATCGACGACTTCGTCGACGGCTACCGCTCGCTCATGTTCAAGGCCTTCGAAGCGGGTGTCGAGCCGATCCCGGGCGTCGTGGAAACCCTCGACGCGCTCGATGCCGCGGGGATCGCCATGTGCGTCGCTTCGAACGGCCCGCACGTCAAGATGGACGCCAGCATGGCCGCGAGCGGCCTCGCCGACCGCTTCGGCGGCCTCAAGCGTGACGGCGGCGAGCGGATCTTCAGCGCCGACGACATCGCGACGCCCAAGCCCGCGCCCGACCTGTTCCTGCACGCCGCCGAAGCGATGGGCGTCGCGCCCGACCGCTGCGTCGTCGTCGAGGACAGCCCCTCCGGGATCGTCGCCGCGAGGGCCGCGGGCATGCGATGCGTCGCCTACGTGGACGTCACGCCGATCGAGGCGCTCCGCGCCGAAGGGCCCGACCTGATCATCGAGTCGATGGCCGATCTGCCCGCCGCGCTCGGACTGACCTCGACGCGACGTTAGCCGGGACACCCGTCCCCGAAGATCTGCAGAAACGCGACGATGTCCGCGATATCGAACTGCCCGAACGGCGCAACGTAGTCCGCCACCGGATCCTCATCGCCGAACGCCTGAAGCAACGCAATGACGTCCGGAAGATCCAGCACGCCCCAGGGCGCGGCGAGGTCCGCGGCTCCGCACGCGACCAATCCATAGTCGGCCGGATCGAACGTCGGAAACCGCTGCTCGCGCCACATCTCTCCAGTGCTCAGATCAACCGGCGGAAGACCGATCGGCTCCGGGTGAAACACCGACGACACGTCCGACGGGAACGCCGCGTGAAACGCGTTCGACGTCATCGTGAGCATCGCCTCGGGATGCGTCGCCCACACCATTCCAGTCGCGTCACCCGTCTGAACCGTTGGAGCGAACGTCATTCCGAAGTCCGCGTCATCCGCGTGCCGCCCCTCGAGGTCAAAGACCTCGGTGCTTCCAAAGAGCTCCGGAAAGTCCGACGGACCGCGCCCGAGACGGAGCGTGCCGAACCACTTGACGTGCGAGTCCCCCCGACCGCGGCTGTTGACGTTGGCCGTGCTGTCGATCTCGCCCGCGAGCACCGTGTCCTCGCCCGCATAGATCGCTCCGAACCCCCACGCCGCCCCACCCGTGATAAACCACCCGATCGCCGAGATACCCGCCCGCCCGCAGATGTAGAGATTCTCCCGGCTCAGCAACTCGCCCGCGAAGCCCATGCCGACGAGCGAGTGATAGACCTCACCCGCGATCACGTTCTGCTCCAGCCGGATCTTGCCCCCGACCGAGACGAGGTGACGGTTCGACCCCGCCGTGTCGAAGGCGTCGTCCGACAGCACCCGAAGGAACACGTTCCGCCGCAGCGACGCCTCGAGGCCCGCGTTCTGACGCGCGTTTTCGATCCAGTTGTCCTGCACGATCAGTTCAAAGTCGTCCATGACGCTCGCCGGCGTCACGAGGTCTGGCGTGTACTGCAGGAACGAACTCGGCGCAATGTCGTCCAGACCGAGGATGATGTTCCTCTCAATCGTTCCACCACGCCCCTGCCCCGCGTGCACAGCGACCAACGTCCCGGCGCTGGAGTTCGAAATCAGCCCCGCGTCCTCACCCGTGTCGCGGTACAGCAAACGCCACCCCGCGTGGTGAACGTTGTCGCGGATGTCCACCCGCTGGACCAGGTTCGCGCCCGACGTGTCATGGATCACGAACGTCCCGCCGTCGCTGCCGTGCCCGACGTACTGGCAACGCTCCATGGCGTGATTCCCACGCGCGAAGTTCCCGGACGACGCGATGATGTCATCCCAGCCCCGCAGAAGATGAACTCGCAGTCCCGGATCTTCGTCGCGTCGCCCGGCCGGATCTGCATCGTCCTTCGCCCGCCGATCGGCGCCGCCCAGTCGTTCGCGAACCGAATCGATGAGATCGACAACTCCCCGGCCCGATCGGTCGAATCACCACCGAGATAGTTCCACAACACCTCCGATGGCGTCGTGAGAAGCACGTGCCACTCGGGC
>PAKY01000110.1 GCA_002706885.1 Phycisphaerae bacterium | reverse complement strand
GGCTGGATCGTCGGACGCGGCGGGTGGGCGTCGGGCGGTTGTGGTCGGCGTCGTCCTGGCGCGGCGGGTTGAGCGGGCTTTCGTGCTACGACGAGGGGCTCGATGCGCGTGAGCTGGCGCGGGTGATGGACGAGGACGGGATCGACGCGGCGGTCGTGGTCGGCGCGGACTGGGCGTTGGTGGATCCGGCGCTCGTTGACGAGGTCGCGGCGTGCTTCCGATCGGCGCCGGGGCATGTCAAGCTCAGCTTCACGCAGGCGCCGCCCGGGCTCGGCGGGTTCCTGATTCAGCGAGACGCGGCGCGGGACGCGGCGTCCGCGGTGGCGATCGCCGGCGGGTTCGCGTCGATCGGCGGGCTGATCGGCTACGTGCCGATGGCGCCGCAGTCGGACCCGATCACGCGAGACTTCTGCCGGCGCATCGATCCGGTCGTGCGTGACTGCGGGATGCGGTTCGTGTGCGACGGCGAGCGTTCCCGTGGGTGGCTCGGGCGGGTCATGGGTCGCCTCGGCGGTTCGGCGGAGACGGCCGGGGCCTCAGAGATCGTTACGGCGGCTCGTTCGGTTGGCGGGCGATGGCCCGGCGTGGTCGAGCTGGTGCTCGAGACGAACACGGGGCGGCTCGGCGGCGGGGTGTGGAGCCGTTGGCGGCAGGAAGCCGGCGGCGTGGATCACGCGCACGAGCGCCCGGTGATGGGCGTCGACGCGGCGCGGGGCGTGATCGAGCAGGCGGTCGAGGCGCACGGGCTGGTCGCGCTGACGCTCGATGGCGCGGGTGATCCGCTGTTGCATCCGGAGCTCGGCGCGATCATCGAGGCGTCGCGGGCCGCGGGCGTTGCGGGCGTTCATGTCAGGACGGATGGGCTCGCGCCCTCGTTCGACGCGGATCGGATTCTCGAGATGGGCGCGGACGTGGTGAGCGTGGATGTGCTCGCGGCAACGGCGAAGACGCACGCGGCGCTGACGGGCACGGACCGTTTCGGGGCGATCGTCGAGGCGATGGATAGCGCTGGGCGGCGGGCGCGGGAGGCCTCGGGCGAGGACGGGTTGGGCGATCCGTGGCTGGTGGCTCGGATGACGCGGTGCGACGAGGTGTACGAAGAGGTCGAGACGTTCTACGAGCGATGGCTGCTCATGATCGGCGCGGCGGTGATCGATGCGCTCCCCCGCGCTGTCGAAGGGGCGCGGATCGCGCCGCTTCCCGAGCCGCGGTCGGTCGTGGCGCGGCGGGCGTCGGAGCGGGTCGTCGTGCGGAGCGATGGGACGGTGGTTGGCGACGGGCGACCGCGTCGGTCGACGAACGCCCGGGCGATGGGTCGCGCCGAGCGGCTGAGCGCGGCATGACGGACGCGCTGGCCATCGCGCTGGCGAGGGCGGGGAGCAAGGGGCTTCCGCGGAAGAACGTGCTCGACGTCGCGGGGCGTCCGTGCGTGGCCTGGACGCTCGACGCGGCGATGACCGCCGAGCGTGTGTCGCGGGTCGTTCTCTCGACGGACGACGCGGACGCGGGTGAGATCGCGCGAGCCATGGGGGTCGAGGTTGTCGAACGCCCGGCGTCGCTCGCCGCGGATGACGCGACGGTGGACGCGGCGGCGCGGCACGCGGCGGGCGCTATTGGCGGGGATCCGATCGTCATTTTGTACGCGAACGTGCCGGTCCGACCGGTGGGCCTGATCGATCGAGCCGTCGAACTGCTCGTTGAGAGCGGGGCGGACTCGGTGCAAAGCTATGCGCGGGTGGGCAAGCATCATCCGTGGTGGACGGCGCGGATCGGTGAGCGCGGTGAAGTCTCGCCTTGGGAAGGCGAGGTGCTCAACCATGGTGTCTACAGGCGTCAGGACCTGCCGGCGGCGTACGTGCCGGACGGCGGGGTGATCGCGCTGACGAGGCGGGCGCTGATGCTGGAGGTCGCGGGGGCGGGCGATGGTCCGCACGCGTTCTTTGGGGTGGATCGCCGAGGGATCGAGACGGCTGAGGGAGAGGTCATCGATATTGACGGTCCGGTCGATCGGCTGGTGGCGGCTGGTTCACTCACCACGGAGGTCGCGGAGAGCACAGAGGGGGCACGGAGGGGGAAGCAGCGTGGGCTGGTGTCAGAGGATCTGACGCGGGAGGTGATTGGGGCGGGGATCGAGGTTCACAAGGCGCTTGGACCGGGACTTCTTGAGTCGGCCTACGAGGCGTGCATGGTCGAAGCGTTGGTCGCGCGAGGCCTTGGGGTGGCCTCGCAGGTAGCGCTGCCGGTGAGCTACGGCGGGAAGACGGTGGGCGTGGGCTATCGGTTGGATCTGGTGGTCGACGACGAGGTTGTGGTGGAAATCAAGTCGGTTGACGCGCTCGCGCCGGTGCATCGGGCCCAATTGCTCACCTATCTGCGCCTCTCCGGGAAGAGGATCGGACTGCTCATGAATTTCAACGTCGAGAAACTGACCGACGGCATTGTTCGCAGAATCATCTGAAGCCTCTCCTTCACATCATTCCTCCGTGCCTCCTCTGTGCTCTCCGTGTCCTCCGTGGTGAGTGAATGAAGATCAACGACCGACAGATCGGCCAGGGCGAGCCCGTGTACGTGATCGCCGAGATCGGCGTGAACCATGACGGGAGCGTTGAGCGGGCGATGGAGCTTGTGCGGGCCGCGGTCGACACGGGCGCGGACGCGGTGAAGTTTCAGTACTTCGAGACGGATCGGCTGATGAGCCGCGCGGCGAAGCTCGCGGCGTATCAGAAGGTGGCGGGGGAGACGGATCCGCTCGCGATGCTCCGACGGCTCGAGCTTTCGCTCGGTGATCTCGAGCGCGTTGCGTCGCTCGCGGTGAACCGCGGGGTCGACCCGATCGTCACGGTGTTCAGCGTCGAGCTTGTCGAGTCGGCCGCGCGGGCGCCGTGGTCGGCGTTCAAGAGCGCGTCGCCAGATCTCGTGAACCGTCCGCTTCTAGAGGCGATCGCGGCGGACGGGCGTCCGCTGATCGTGAGCACGGGCGCGGCGGACCTCGAAGAGGTGTCGCGGGCCGCGGGCTGGCTCGAGGCGTCGCGAGATCGCTTGGCCATGCTCCAGTGCGTCAGCAGCTACCCGGCGCCGGACGCGGCTCTCGGCGGGATCGGCGCGATCGAGCGGGCGACCGGTCTGGCGGTGGGGTACAGCGACCATACCGAGGCGGTGGAGACCGGTGGGCTCGCGGTGGAGGCGGGGGCGGTGTTGCTCGAGCGCCATCTGACATATAACTGCGCGGCGGCGGGTCCGGATCATGCGGCGTCGTTGGAGCCCGATGGGTTTCGTCGATATGTCGAGCTCGCGCGGAGCGCGACCCGTTCCGGGGTGTCGCGGGGTGAGAAGGTTGTGCTGGATTGCGAACGCGACGTTCGGCTGGTGAGCCGCCAGTCGCTGGTGGCGAGGCGGGTTCTGCGGGCGGGGCACGTGATCGGGGTGGAGGATTTCACGGTCAAACGTCCGGGAACCGGGCTGGCGCCGTGGCGTCTTGATGAGGCGGTGGGGCGGGTGGTGGTCCGAGAGGTGGGCGAGGACGAACCGATCCCACCCGAAGCGCTGGGGTTGTAGGGACGGGAAGTCCCCAGTTCGTCGGTGGATGTCCGAAGACGTGAAAGTGTCGGGTTTCGCGCGCCGATGACGGTTCCGATGGCCGGTCTTTCGCGGCCTGCCCAGTGGACGACGATTGGAGAGTGTTCCATGAGCCCGACGACCGAGCAGCGCGAGCAGACGGTTGGCCGCGCGATCCGTGAGATCAGCCACATCGCCACGCTGCCCGAGATCACACTGAAGATCATCGACCTCGTCGAGGATCCGAAGTCCACGGCGCAGGACCTTCACCAGGTCATCTCGGGCGATCCTGCGCTTTGCAGCCGCATCCTCAAGGTGGTGAACAGCTCGTTCTACGGGCTTCCGGGGCAGATCGGTTCGATCAACCGGGCCATCGTGATGCTCGGCCTCAACGCGGTGAAGAACATCGCGATCGCGGCGAGCCTCGCCAAGCTCTTCCGAGGCGGGGAGCTCACGCCGGCCTTCTCGGCCCGCGACCTCTGGAAGCACTCGAACGCGACGGCGGCCGCGGCGAAGATCATGGCGGACCGTCAGAAACTCGGCCTCGGCGACGAGGCGTACCTCGCGGGCCTGATGCACGACATCGGCATCATGGTCGAGATGCAGTACGACCGCGCGAGCCTGATCGAGGTCATCGAACAGGTTGGCGAGGACGCGGACGGCAACCCGACCGCGGAGATGCTCGAGATCGAGGACTCGGTCTACGGGGCGAACCACGAGGACTACGGCAAGGCCCTCTGCGAGCGTTGGAAGTTCCCGAAGAGCTTCGCGTCCGTCGCGGGATTCCACCACGATCCGATGAGCGCTCCGGAAGAGCACCGTCTTCTGGTGACGCTCGTTTCGGTTTCCGACATCGTCGCGGCGAGCATCAACTTCGGGTTCAGGCTTGATCGAATGTCGTTCGACGTTCCCGCGGAGCAGCTCGAACTCCTCGGTCTGAACGAGGCCGACCTCCCCGAGATCCGCGAGGCGGTTGAGGAAGCGGTAGCGAACATCGACACGTCGCTGGCGTAAGGAACGGCAGAAAGCGTCCCGCGGGTTCCGGAAAAAAGCCCGAAGCGAGGCGTTGAAGGCGGGACAGTGAAACCGCTGGCCGAACTGGACGAAATATTCAATGAGAGAACATGGTTCTCTCAGAGTGGACGGCGAAGCCGGTCGATAGGGAACGGGTCAGCAACTCGATCCGACCGGCCAAGGCCGTCAGACGAAACGGAACACTGCGGTCGGCGGGGTCTTCCCCCCGGCCGTCATAAGCTCTCTCTCTTTCTCCCTCCGGGCGACTGCATCAACGTGCGGTCGCCTTTTTTCGTTGGGCATGTTTCGTTGAGGATGGCTATCGGGGACTGGCGATCGGCGATCGGGGTAGCGCGAAGGGCGTCGGTCATTCGATCGGGTCAGCCGTCGATCGCCTGCTTCATCCGGTCCATGCGCGAGCGGCGTGTCAGGTCGTAGGTCAGTGGCGTCACGGTGATGTGTCGGCGGAGGAGCAGTTCGACGTCGGTTCCCTCGTCGGCGTGCGCGAAGTCCATGCCGTCGCTCGTTGACCAGTAGTACGCGTCTCCCGCGGGGCTCTCTCGCCGCTCGTAACGGTCGTTGACCGCGTGGGTGTTCATCGGGCAGACGGTGATGGGCGTGGGCTCGTGGCGGTCGTCGTCGTCGAACTCGCATCGGGGGATGTTGATGTTGATCATCTCGTGTGCCTCGAGCCGCTCGCGTCCGAGGCCGTCGAGCAACTTCTCGATGGCGCGTCGCGCGTGGGTCGCGGCGGCGGGGTAGTCGGCGACGCCCTTGCCGAGGTGCTGGCTGACGGCGATCGCAGGGACGCCGAGGAACGCGGCCTCGATCGCGGCGGCGACGGTGCCCGAGTAGATGACGTTGATCCCGACGTTGGCGCCCATGTTCATGCCCGAGATGACGAGGTCGGGGCGTGTGTTCCTGCCGAAGCGCGCGGGCCAGAGCGTTGAGAGGGCGAGCTTGGTGCAGTCGGCGGGGCGCCCGTCGACGGCGATCGCGTCGAAGGCGTGCCCGAACTGCTCGATCCTGACCTCGGTGGTCATGATCGGATCGGCGTAGGTGATGCCGTGGCTGGTCGCGGACTGGACGGTCAGGGGGGCGACGACGAGGACGTCGTCGAAGAGATCGTGGACGGCCTGGTGGAGGGCGGCGAGGCCGGGGGCGTGGGCGCCGTCGTCGTTGGTGAGGAGAGCTCGCATGGGGGGAGGGTAGTGGCGTGATCCGACGCGGCGGCGGAGCGGCCTGATTCAGCCCGCTTGCGCGACCAACCGGCGATCACAAGCGCGATGAGCAGGCCGAACAGCACCGCTCCGGTGGACCAGGCCTCCGCGCGGACGTTCCACAGATGCGTATCGAAGTACGCGATCCAGACGCCCAGAACGTACGTGACCCACGGGGCGAGCACGAATCGGGTGATACGGTCGATGGGCACGGGCTTCGGACGGGAGGGACTGAGGACCGACGCCGCCGGGAGGCCGATCCCAGCCGCCGTGACAATGCCCAGCAACGCGGACGCGGGCGCGAAGATCCCGTCGAATCCGTGCCACGACGTCGGGATCGCGCGTGCGAGCCCAATCACGTCCGACGCGATGTCCCAGAGCGTCCGCGCGAGGCCGATGCCGAAGGCAACGGCGACCAACCCGACGAGCGCGACCGCCAGTACAAGAAACGAAGCAGCGACCAACCGTGAAACCACTCGGTGCCGCGTCTCCTTCACGGCGCGATGGGTTGGGTTGAGATCGCCGCACTCCGGGCAGATCTGAACAGATGGCGTCGCCGACAGGTCGTAACGGCAGACGGGGCACTCAAGGCGGGTTCGCCGCGCCGCTGGCAGTTCGCAGGTCGGGCAGGCATCGTCAAAGGTCAGGTGATGGAGGTCAGTCCGGCAACGGGGGCAATAGGTGTGTTCCGGGACGACGTCGCGCCTGTTGACGAGGCCTTCGAGCACCGCGAGGGCGAGCAAAAACACGAAGACTCCGAAGCACACGCCCATCGATGGACCTTCTGTGGACCAATATGGCGGCGTTGCGCGTCGGGTTGCTCGGAAGGTTCAGATCGATGCGCTCGGCGTGCAGCGGCATCGGTGTGCCATGCCCACGCGAAGCGCGGGCATGTCCTCATACGAGCCCCTGGCGCAAGTCTGGGGCGTGCCGAGACAACCCTCCAGACCAACTTCATCCCTCGCCCCGCCGAACAGCCTCGTTCGCGAGGCAGACGCGGATTACCGGCATGCTCGGTTGATCGGGTGTCAGTGTGTTTGCGGCACGCCCGCGCTGCGCGTGGGCGTGGCACACAACGGGACGGAGTGTGCTTCAAAAAAGCGCCGCGCCAATCGGCGCGGCCTCTGGTACCACTTTGGATGTCGAGCCGTCGATCAGGCGCGGCGGCGGCGGGCGGCGAGCAGTCCGCCGAGGCCGAGGGCCGTGGCGACGGACGGCGCGGGGACCGGGGTGGTCGTCGCGCGGATCGAGAACGCGCCCGGGATCGGGACGAACTCGCCGTCCATGCGCTGCACGAAGCCAGACGAGCCGAGGTCGTCTTCCGGGATGTCGTTGTCGTAAAAGAACCAGCTCCGATCAGCGCGGGCGTCCGGGTCGAAGCGGGCGGGAGCCGGGTAGTCGGGGTCGGTCGTGCCGCCCGTGAGTTCCGCGAGGTGGCCGACCGCCACAAAGAAGCCGCCCGAGACCTCCGTCGGATCGATCGCGACGGTCATGAGGTCCGAGCCGAGGCCGGCGGCGTCAACGGTCGTGCTGAAGAGCGGCGTGGCGTTGGTCGGGTCGGCGTCGCCATCGGCGTCAGCGAAGAGCCAGAGCGAGACGGTCGTGTCGGTCGACAGGCCGCCCACGCCGAACGTGATGCTCTGCACGATCTCGGTCGCGGTCTCGGTGAAGAAGTAGTTGCCCCAGAGCATGTCGATGTCGCCGAACTCGGCGAACGACCGCGGGGGGCCAAGGAGAATGTTCGACGTGCCGTCGTCGTACTGGTAGGTGGTGTCGCCCGCGGTCGCGAGGCCAGCGGTCATAACGATCGCCGCGCCGGCGGCGATGGAGCACAGATCGTTTCGCATTGTCTCTCCTTGCATGTTCCTATGGATCGATGGCCGGTGTCCCGGCCGGACCGTGTCCATCCGCACCGTATCGCGTCGCGGATGAGCGGACCAAGCGAAAACCCCTCAATTCAGTGAATACAAGGAGGTTACCGCAATCTCTGGACGTGCTGAAAGCGTGTTCAGGCGAGCGCTTGATCCAAGTCGGCGATCTGGTCCGCGACATCCTCGATGCCGACGCTCAGGCGGACGAGTTGGTCGTTGATGCCGAGGGCGGCGCGTTCGGCATCCGGGATACTCGCGTGGGTCATGATGCCGGGGTGCTCGATGAGCGATTCGACGCCACCGAGGGACTCGGCGAGGCTGAAGAGCTTCGTGTCGGAGACGAAGCGTCGAGCGTCATCGATCGTGCCCTTGACGTAGCAGGTGATGATCCCGCCGAAGCCGGACATCTGCTTCTTGGCGATCTCGTGCTGCGGGTGGCTCTTGAGGCCCGGGTAGATGACCTTCTCGATCTTCTTGTGTGCGTCGAGGTGCTCGGCGATCCGCATCGCGTTCTCGCAGTGGCGCTGCATGCGGAGGTGGAGCGTCTTGGTGGAGCGGAGGACGAGAAAGGCGTCCATCGGTCCACAGACGGCGCCGACGGAGAGCTGGATGAAGCGGAGGCGTTCGAGCAGCTCGTCGTCGTCCGTGATGAGGGCGCCGCCGACGAGGTCGGCGTGGCCGCCGAGGTACTTGGTCGTGCTGTGGCTGATGATGTCGGCGCCGAGGGACAGAGGCAGCTGGAGGGCCGGCGTCGCGAAGGTGTTGTCCACCGCGAGGACGGCTTCGGTCTTCTTGACCATCTCGGCGATCGCGGCGATGTCGATGATCTTGAGCGTCGGGTTGGTCGGGGTCTCGAGCCAGACGAGGCGGACGTCGTCGGTCAGGGCCTGCCTGGTCGCGTCGTGGTCGGTCATGTCGACGCGGGTGATGTGGATGCCCATTGGCTCGTAGACGCGCTTGAAGAGGCGGAACGTGCCCCCGTAGACGTCGTCGGAGAGGAGGACGCGGTCGCCCGCCTTGCAGAGGTGGATGACCGCATCGATGCTCGCGACGCCTGATGCGAAGGCGAGGCCGTGTCGTCCGCCCTCGAGGCTCGCGAGGTTGGCCTCGAGCGCTGACCGCGTCGGGTTGGCGGCGCGGGAGTAGTCGTACCGCTCGACGTACTCACCCGGCGCGTCCTGGACGTAGGTCGAGGTCATATAGACGGGGGTGGTGATCGCCTTGGTCGCGGGGTCGGGACGCTGGCCGGCGTGGATGCACCGAGTGGCGAAGGCGAACTTGTCGGCGTGATCGTGGGACATGGAGAGAGACCTCGTGCTCGCCCCGACCGCTCAGGCGGGGCGGAAGTTGGTGGATCGGTGTACCTGTCGCTGCCGCTCCGTGCTGCTAGTTGTGCTGCGGCTGACGCTTGGCGAGGAAGTCGACGAGGTCGATCTGACTGACGACGCCGACGAGCTTGTTCGCGTCGACGACCACGGCGACGCGATCGTTCTCGAGGATCGGGAACAGTTCCTCGATCCGCGCCTTTGGATAGACGAGGCCGCCGATCGGATTGGCGACCTCGCTGACGGGAGACGAGTAGCTCGCCTTGCCCGAGTGGAGCGCGCGGAGGACGTCGACTTCGTGGACGATTGTTTCGGGGCGCGAGCCGTTCGCGACGATCGGCATCTGGCTGACGCCGTACTGACGCATCCGCGCGATGACGTGCTGAATCGGGTCGGTCGGCGCCACGGTGTGGACGGCGCGGTCGGCGTCCTGGAGCAGGTCCTCGACGAGGCCCAGATCCTCACCCTTTTCGAGCATGCCGTTGTCGCGCATCCAGTCGTCTGAGAGGTGCTTCGAGATGTAGCGTGAGCCCGAGTCGGCGAGGATCGCGACGATCGTCTTGTCGGGGCCGAGCGTCTTGGCGTACTCGACCGCCGCGTGGATCACCGAGCCGCACGAGCCGCCGCAGAACAGGCCTTCTTCCTTCACGAGTCGGCGGGCCATGAGCAGCGAGTCGCGGTCGTTGACCTGCACCATGTCATCGACGTGCGTGAAGTCCATCGCGTCGCACTTGATGTCCTCGCCGATGCCCTCGACCTTGTAGACGTAGGGCGTCGGCATGGTGCCCGTGTGGAACAGGTGGAAGTGGACGGACCCGAGGATGTCGACGCCGATCGTCCGGACGTGCGGCGCCTTTTCCTTGATGGCCTTGGAGATGCCCGAGACGGTGCCGCCCGTGCCCGTGGGGCCCATGAACGCGTCGAACTTGCCGTCGGTCTGACGGAGGATCTCCGGCCCGCTCGTGAGGTAGTGCGCCTCGATGTTGTCGGGCGAGTGGTACTGGTTGACGTAGAACGCGCCGGGCGTCTCCGCCGCGATGGCCTTGGCTCGATTGACGTAGTGCTCGGGGCTGTCGCCCGGGACGTCGGTGGGGGTGATGATCACCTCCGCTCCGAAGGCCCGCATCATGTTGATCTTCTCTTGCGACATCTTGTCGGGCATGGTGAAGACGCAGCGGTAACCCTTCACCGCCGCGGCCATGGCGATGCCCATGCCCGTGTTGCCGCTCGTGTTCTCGACGATGACGCCCCCCGGTTTAAGGTCTCCGCGTTCCTCGGCCTTCTTGATGATGTGGGCCGCCATGCGGTCCTTGATGGAGCCCGCGGGGTTCATGAATTCGCACTTCACGAGGATCTTGGCGGCGCCGTCAGGGACCACCTTGTTCAAGCGCACGAGCGGGGTTTCGCCGATCGCTTCCAGGATGTTGTTCTTGATATCCACGTGAGCACTCCCGAGCGGTAGAGGGTGGGATCAGACTGTAGTGAACCAGCGGCCGTCAGGCGACGGATTCTGGCCACCCACAAGGGGGCATATCCGCCTTGGAATGCTCCCAACCTCCTGCAGGCGCGGGCGGTTTCGATGGAATGGGCTCTGGGGCATGTCGATACCCGCGAACGCGGCTGCGTGAGACCCGCTGAGGGAGCCTGTGTTGTCCGGTTGGCGTCTAGACATCGGTTGCGGTCCGGACGCCTTGCGCGACGCGGCGTTCGCGCAGTCCCTCGGACCGGGCGCCTGGTGGTCGGATGTGGCGTCGTTCTGGACGAACGGCGGGCGCTACATGCCGCGGGTCGACTGTCTCCAGAACGAGGCGGGCCAGCCGGACTGGCCGTGGATCATCGCGCTGGTGGTGCTCACGCTCGGCGTGATCGGGTTTTATCTCCGGATCTTCGCGTTCTGGTACCGCTCGTACATGAGCGAGCGGCCCGACGACCGCAACAAGCGGATGATGGAACTCGCGCAGATCTTCCTGTGGTGCGCGGTATGCGGCTACGGGATGTCGGTTCTGATGTTCGTGTGGCCGGCGTACAGGCTCCTCGCGGTCTTTCTCGTGGTCCTGAACATCTGGTCGTGGCGGTTCGTCGCTCGGATCAAGGACTTCGGGATCGCTCTGCGAGCCAACCGACTCGAGCGAGAGCTGCGTGAGAACCTCGAGGAGCAGAACGAGCGACTCGAGCGTGAGGTTGCGGATCGCACGAGGCAGTTCGAGGAGGCGGCTCGGGAGGCGGAGCAGGCGAATGCGTTCAAGTCTGCTTTCCTCGCGAACATGAGCCACGAGCTCCGCACGCCGCTCACGGCGATCAACGGCTACTCCGAGCTCATCTACCGCTCCGGGACCTCGCTCAGCGAGCTCCGCAGCTACGGCGAGACCATCAACCGCAACGGGCAACACCTCCTCGAGGTGATCAACGACATCCTCGACCTCTCGAAGATCGAGGCCGGGCGGATCGAGATCGAGCAGGTCGCCACGCGGCTCGGGCGCCCGCTCGAGGATGTCTCATCCGTCCTGAAGCCGCGGGTGGCGCAGAAGGGGCTCACCTTCGAGGTCGAGTTCGATCCCGCTGTTCCGCCGGTTGTCGTCATCGATCCGACCCGCTTCCGTCAGGTCGTGCTGAATCTCGTCGGGAACGCGGTGAAGTTCACGGAGAGCGGGTTCGTCCGGATCTCGATCGCGTACGAGACCGCGACTTCCACCCTGAGTGTGACCGTGACCGATTCGGGCATCGGCATGACCGCTGTCCAGGCGCGAAGGGTGTTCAACGCGTTCACGCAGGGAGACGCGTCGATGGCCCGCCAGTACGGCGGAACGGGCCTCGGGCTGTCGATCTCGCGCGAGCTCGCGCGCCGCATGGGCGGCGATATCACCGTCGAGAGCGCCCCGGGCGAGGGATCGACGTTCGTCGCCACGTTCCACGCCCCGCCAAGCACGGTGGAGGACGTCGACCAGTCATCGGCCGTCGTCCATCGGACCACTCGAGTAGGCGTCGAGGTCGTCGGCGGTCGACGGGTCCTCGTCGTCGACGACGGTCCCGATAACCGCCGCCTGATCGCCTTCCACCTTCAGAAGGCCGGCGCGGTCATCGAGATCGCGGAGAACGGTCGCGAGGCGGTCGACAAGATCGTCGGCGCCGAGCTTCCGTTCGACCTCGTGCTGATGGACATGCAGATGCCCGTGCTCGACGGCTACGGCGCGACCCGGGAGCTCCGCGAGCGCGGCATCCACGTCCCGATCGTGGCCTTGACCGCCCACGCGATGAAGGGCGACGACGACACCTGTCGCGTCGCGGGGTGCGACGGCTATATCGCCAAGCCCTTCAAGGCGACCGAGCTGTTCATCGGTATCGCCCGCGCTCTCGAGTGCGCTGAGAACCGCCAGGCCGCGTGAACCTGAACGACCCGCGTGAGCCGGGTCAGTCCGAGAGCCGGAGCTTGTCGCCGAGCAGGAACGCGAGCTCCAGGCTCTGCTGATAGTTCAGCCGGGGGTCGCACGGGCTCGCGTAGTTCTCGTGGAGCTGGTGTGGCTTCGGTCCCGCGGCGCCGCCGACACACTCGGTCACATCGTCACCCGTGAGCTCGAAATGGACGCCTCCGAGCCACGTCCCGACCTTGCGGTGGATATCGATCGACTGCTCGAGCTCGGCGAGGATGTCGTTGAAGTCGCGCGTCTTGACGCCGTCGTCGGTCTTGATGCCGTTCCCGTGCATCGGGTCGGACATCCAGAGCACCGGCTCGCCGCTCGCCGCGACCGCCTCGACGATCGGACGCAGCGCCGTGCCGACGTTCGCCGCGCCCATGCGCACGATGAGCACGATCTTGCCGCGCTGCCCCTGCGGGTTGAGGACGCGGAGCAACTCGAGCACCTCGTCCGCCACCGCCGTGGGTCCGATCTTGACGCCGATCGGATTGGCGATGCCTCGGAAGAACTCGACATGGGCGCCGTCGATCTGCCGCGTCCGTTCACCGATCCAGGGCAGGTGGGTCGTCAGGTCGTACCACGCGTCGCGACGCGGAGGCTTCTTGGTCTGGGCCGATTCATAGATGAGGTTGAGCCCTTCGTGGCTCGTGAAGAACTCGACCCGCTGGAGCGAGTCGATACGCCCGTCACCGAGGGCCTCCATGAACGCGAGTCCGTCGGACAGGGTCTGGCTGAGCCGTTCGTAACGGGCGCGCCGCTCGGGCGAGAGGTCCGCCTCGGAGACGAAGCGGAGGTTCCAGTGGTCCGGGTGATGCGCGTCCGCGAACCCGCCATCGAGGAGCGAGCGGATGAAGTTCAGCGTCATCGCCGCGTGCTGATAGCCGCGGACCATCAGGTGCGGGTCGGGCGTGCGGGCGGCGGGCGTGAAGTCGGCCCCGTTCACGAGGTCGCCGAAGTAGCTCGGCAACTCGACCTCGGCGCCGTCGTAGTTGCCCTTCTCGGTCTGGCTCGAACGCGGCTTGGCGTACTGCCCCGCCATGCGTCCGATACGCGTCACGGGCTTCTTGATCCCATAGATGAGCACGAGGCTCATCTGGAGCAGGATCTTCAGCTTCGATGTGATGATCTCGGGGCGGCACTCGTCGAGCGTCTCGGCGCAGTCTCCGCCCTGGAGGATGAACCGCTCGCCGGCCTGCGCCTGGGCGATCTCGGTCTTGAGTTTCTCGATCTCGTAGCTCGTCACGAGCGGCGGGAGGCTCGAGAGCTTGGCGGCCGCGCGCTCCACGGCGTCACGGTCGGCGTAGCGCGTCTGCTGGGCGTGCAGGCGTTCGCGCCAGCTCGTGGTGGTCCACGCGGGCGGTTTGCTGACGGTCGTCACGAATGACTCCTCCAAGGGTCCAACGCCCGGATGGTTGGGCGCAGAGCCTCGATCGGCGCAGATTCTTGTGTCCTTCGACCGAAAATAACAGGATCGGGTCATGTTCCCTGAATTGGCGACCGATTGCCGACGCGTGACGCTGGCGCACAGCAGCCAGCGGTGACGCCCGGCGTGTGGGCGTCGCGATCAGGGATGACGAACACACCACTGGAGTTTCGGAATGGCTACGACCCGCACCACCACGCGACGCGCCTCGGGCGCCCGCAAGACCACCACCAAATCGACCTCGCGCAAGCCCGCGACCCGCTCGCACGGCGCCAAGGCGACCAAGGCCCGTTCGACGAGCGGCCGCAAGACCGCCGCGAAGCGCACGACCACCAAGACCGGCGCGAAGCGCACCACCGCCCGGACCACGGCCGCCCGCAAGAGCGCCACCCCCAAGACCAAGAGCCGGACCACCGCCCGGAAGACCGGCGCGACCAAGACCGCCGCCCGGAAGACGACCGCTCGCAAGACGACCGGCGCCCGCAAGACCACGGCCCGCACGACGGCCCGCAAGACCACCGGCGTGAAGTCGACCGCCCGCAAGACCGGCGTTCGCAAGGCCACCGGCGTCAAGACCGCCGCTCGTAAGACCGGCGTCCGCAAGGCCACCACGGTGAAGTCGGCCGCCCGGAAGACCACCGGCGCCCGCAAGACCACCGGTGTGAAGTCGACCGCCCGCAAGACCGGCGTTCGCAAGGCCACCGCCCGCAGCACGGCGCGGAAGACCACCGGCGTCCGGGCCACCACCCGCAAGACCGCCCGTAAGTCGACCGCCGTGCGCGCCAAGGCTGCGAAGCCCGTCGCCCGCAAGGCCTCGACCCGCGCGACCAAGGCCGTCAAGAGCGTGGCCCGCAAGCCCGCCAAGAAGACCGTCCGCTCGGTCGCCTCGAAGTCGACCCGTCGCGGCGTGAACCGCAATGTCATCGGTCGCATCGGCCGCTCGACGGCCTCGACCGCGCGTCGTCGCGCCGCCTGAGGGCACGAACGACCCGAGATCGGGGATGAACGGCGTCCAACGACGCCCGAACCCCTCGATCGAGCGCCGACACTTCGGATCGTGTATTCGGACGATTCCTCGTCCGACGCCGGGCCGTTCCGTCTCCGCTCAGACCTGTGAGACCGACTCTGATGCACGCGTCGGCGCCGCGCTTGCGGCGCCGACGTTTTCGCGCGCCCGAATCGTTTCCGCGACGTGGCCCTCGGATCGGGTCACGCCGAGCTGCGACAGGTGCTCGTGCCACGCCTCGACGTGCACCTCCCAGAAGTGCTCGAACGAGTGCTCGAGGCTGTAGGGCTGCATCGAGGCGTGGGCCGCGGCGCCCATGGTCTTGCACCGCTCGCGGTCGGTCGCGAGGGTGACCAGGTGCTCGATCCACGCGTCCGGATCGGACGCGGGGATGACGAAGCCCGTTCGCCCGTGCTGGACGACTTCCTTGGGGCCGCCTTCGTCCGAAACGATCACCGGAAGCCCCGATCCCTGGCTCTCCATCACCACCTGCCCGAGCGTATCGGTCGTGGACGGGAAGCAGAACAGATCGCACGACGCGTAGATCGCGCTGAGCTCCTCGCCGTACCGGAACCCGAGGAACGTCGCGTCCTTGCCCTTGAGCTCGCGCGCCATCTCCTCGCGGTACGGCCCGTCGCCGACGACCACGAGCTCGGCGCGGATCCCCGCGTCCCTCAGCCGCTTGCGGGCGGACTTCCAGATCTGCGTGAGCAGCGGCATGTTCTTCTCGACGCTGACGCGGCCGACGTACAGGATCTTGACCCGGTCCTTGTCCACGCCGAGACGCTTCCAGATCGACAGGTCGCGGTGGCGCGTGTGGAACATCGACGAATCGAACCCGGGCATCAGGCTGACCATGCGGTCCCGCGGGAGGCCGACCTTTGCGAGGCTGTCCACGTAGTCCTCGCTCCGCGTGAAGATCGCGCTGAACGGCTTGTAGAACGCCCGCATGAACTGGATCGAGAGCTTGTGCAGCCCGTCGTCGTCGAAGAGCTGGTCGATGTACGCGGGGAAGTCGGTGTGGTAGACGCCGAGGACCGGGATCCGCAGCATCTTCGCCGCGAGGAACCCGACGCACCCGACGGGCCCGGGCGTCGAGATGTGGATCACGTCCGGCTGGTGCTCGTTGCAGTGGCGGAGGATCTTCATGATCGGCGGGAGCGAGATGTCCAGGTTGTCGTACTTCGGGATCGCCGTCGCAAAGGTCGGGTCGAAGTTGTAAACGTTCGGCGTCAGCGTCGCGGGGAGCTTCTTGCGCGTCGAGGTGATGACCTCGAGGTCGCGGCCCGAGGCGTGGGCCTGCTCGGCGACGTTCTGGATGAAGCGGCAGACGCCGTTGACGTCGGCGACGGTGTCGGTGAAGAGGCTGACGCGCATGGGCCTTTCCAGGACGCTGACGCCGGACCCCGGCGCGGAGGTTTCGTGCTCGAAGCGCTCGATGAAGTTCCGTTCCTTGTTCTGGTGGAAGAGGCTGAAGAGGTAGGGGAGCTGCGCGACGTGCAGGAACGCGTAGCTCATCAGGTGCGCCGTCAGGTCGTTCGGATCGCGCTTGCGCAGCGAACGCACTGCCGACGGACCCATCGAGCGGCTGAGCGCATGCGTCAACTCCTGTACGAAGTCGGCCATCGCCTCGTGCTGGCTCACCGCGGCGCCGTCCGACCACGTTTCGGGCTTCAGCCGGTCACGGATCTCCGGGAACCGCTCGAGAACGGGCTTCAGTTCTTTCCGCAGCGCCCGCACGATCGGCAGCGGCTTGGTGCGGGCGCGCTTGGGCAGCCACATCTTCCGAGCGACCGTGTACGCCGCGACGCGCTTCTTGCTCGGGGTCTTGACCCTGACGCCCGCGAACCGCAGGAGCTTGCCCGCGAGGTACCGCCCCGAGGGCGATCGCTTCTCGAAGAGGCGGTCCGCGTAGTAGTGCGCGCCGACCGTCGCGAGTTGGTGAGCCAGCAGCGCCGAGTGTCCGCCGATGCCCGCCGAGCGGCTCTTTCCGTCCATCGCGAGGCGGAAGAACTCGACCGGGTCGGTGATGGTCTTGCCATCGTCCGGCACGACCTCGGTGAACGTGCGACCGACGTTGAGCAGCCCGTGGTCGTCGCTCCCGCCCGTGCGTGCCTTCTCCCACGCGCGCGGCCAGAGCGGCTCGATCCCGTGCTCGGCCACGAGCGACTCGATCGAAGAGGGCGTGAGGTTGTTGACGTAGCGGACGACCGCGTCGGACACGGTGTAGTTGTGCGCGCCGTTCAGGCACTCGAAGCCCTTGAACAGCAGCGTCGCCCGCTCGATGTGCCAGCGCTTCAGCTTGCCGTTCTGGATGTAGAGCGGGTGGGCGACCGCGTGCGCCAGGTTGCGCTCGCGGAGCCACGCCGCGAACTGGTAGACGTCCGCGCGGAGTTGGTTCTTCGTGATCTCTTCCGCGAGGACCGGGTCGAGCCCCCAGACGAGGACGTGCAGCATGCACCGGTCCTCCGGGAACTTCACCGAGACCTCCTGGCCCACGATGAACCGCTGGAAGCCGCGTTCCTTCAGCTCCATCGCGCCCGCGATCGTGTCGTGGTCCGTGATGGTCACGAGGTCCATGCCCCGCGCCATCGCCTGGTCGTAGACCGCCTCGGGCTCCGAGTAGCACTCGGGGCAGTTGATCAGGCCCAGCGCCGCGACCGCAGGGCCGCTCGACGCGCGCGAGTGACAGTGCCCGTCCAGACGCGTCACGCCAGGGGCGTTGGCGTCGATGGCCGAGGCGCGTTCGCGGAGCACATCGCTCCGCACCTCGCGCAGGATCTCTTCTGCGTTCGGGCGGCGGGCCCCGTTAACGTTGGGCTGGATCATCTCGCGGCTCCACGGTCTCGGCGGTGAGAACCGGTACCGATCGTAGGTCGAAGGTTACACGATCCCCGCCGATTGGGAATAGCGTTTCTGGTCTGTCAGTTGATGGATCACCCGACCGCTTCCGCCTCGGAGGCGAGGGCGGCGGAACGATGGAAGGAGGCCCACATGGCACGTCTGAAGGCGGTCGATCCCGCGAACGCGAGCGGTGAGGCTCAGAAGCTCTTCGAAGGCCCCCTCAAGGGCAAGCACTTCAACATCTTCAAGCTCCTCGCGAATAGCCCCGCGGCCCTGAACGCCTATGTCGCGTTCTCAGGGGCCCTTGGGAAGGCTTCGCTCAGCGCGAAGGAGCAGGAGGTCATCCAGCTCGCCATCGGCCAGGAAAACGCTTGCGACTACTGCCTCGCCGCCCATACCGCGGTCGGCAAGGGGGCGGGTCTGAACGAGGACCAGATCCTGGGCGCTCGCCGCGGTCGGGTCGAGAGCGACCCCAAGCTCGACGCGATCGCCCGGTTCGCGAAGGCGATCCACGAGAAGCGTGGCCACGTCAGCGACGCCGACGTCGAGGCGTTCCGCGGGGCGGGGTACGACGACGGCGCCATCGCAGAGGTCGTGGCGTCCTACGCCCTCGCGACCTTCACCAACTACTTCAACCACATCGCCGAGACCGAGGTCGACTTCCCCGCGGCCCAGGCCATCTGACCGATCCGTCGATAGACCTCCATCGGCTACGCCGCGGTCCGAAAACACAAGCAGCCCCGGGCGGTGTGGCGCCCGGGGCTGCTCGCTTTCCAGAGCGCCAAGGGGGGTTCGGCGCCCTCTCTCTCCTCCCACAGGGCGACTTGGCCCGGGGGCTCTCATCGGAAGCTTCCAATCCCCCGCCGGGGGTTGCCACCGTTCAAGCGAACCCATCCACGCCTCGCGCGGCGCAGGCGGCCCATACCATCCGGACGGCATGGACTACCGGGTAATCAGCATCGGGGCGATGGCCGCCAACGACCTCTGGAACGAGCGAGAGCCCCAGCGCACGGGCCACGCCACGACCACCCTGATCGAGACGACGGGCGACGACGACGACGGCAAGCCGCTCCGGATCCTCGTCGATCCGGGCCTGCCCGAGCCCGCCATCGTCGCGCGCCTTCGTGAGCGGGCGAACCTCGGGCCCGAATCCATCACCCATGTCTTCCTCACCTGCTTCCGACCCGACGCTCGGCGCGGCATCGGCGCCTTCGATCGTGCGCGGTGGCTGATCTCCAACCGCGAGCGCGAGGCGGTGGGGGTGCCGCTCGCGGAGGGACTGAGGCGCCTCAGCGAGAACTTTGAGGAGCCCGACGAGACGATCGAACGCGTCCTGCGCACGGACGTCGCGATCCTCCAACGCTGCGAGCCCGCGCCGGATCGGATCGGCAAGGGCGTCGACCTCTTCCCGCTCTCGGGCGTGACCCCCGGAATGACGGGGCTGCTTGTTTCGGGGGCTCAGACCACGCTCGTCTGTGGCGACGCGATCCCCACCGCTGAGCACCTCGCGAAGGGGCGCGCGCCGCGCAACTGTGATGATCCAGACGCCGCGATCGAGAGCGTTCGTGAGGCCGTTGAGATCGCCGACCTGCTCGTCCTGGGTCGCGACAACGTGGTGGTCAATCCCACGAAGCGTCCGTTCTGATCCTGATTCATAACTTTGCGGCCACTCACATCCGCGGCGGCTCGACTGGCGCCTTTCTCGCGCCGATAGACGCCGCACGGTGGGGTTGCGCGGCACGGAAGGCCACGCATCGCTCGCGTCCAGGGAAGGACGACGGACATGCAGATCGAATCGAGCGCATGGGGGTCCGCGGCGCTTCGCATCGCGAGCGAGGCTCCTGAGCAGATCCACTCCGATGACCCTTACCGCTTCGAGCGCCGCCGCCACGCCCGCTGGCGCACCAGCGGCGAGGCCATGACCCAGATCATCAGCCCCGACGGCTCGGCGAGCGTCTGCTCCGCAACCATCGTCGACGAGAGCGGGGGCGGTCTCGGTATCGAGAGCCTGCTCGACGCCGAAGTGGGATCGACGATCGTCGTCAACACGGGTTGGGGAGGCGGGCCGCGCGTCGGCGTGGTGCGCTACAGCAAGGCGGTCGAACGCGATGGGTTGACACGCTTCCGGATCGGCCTCGAGTGCGCGCAGGTCATGGCGGCCTGAGGATCAGGTCGACGAAGCGACGAAGCGACGAAGCGACGAAGCGACGAAGCGACAAAGCGGTCGGAAGCTTCAGATCTCGGGGTGCTTGGCGAGGGTGGCCTTGAAGCGGTCGGCCATGGCGTCAAGAGCGCTTGGAATGACCCGGATCTGGCCCACAGTCGTGATGAAATTCACGTCCCCGCCCCATCGAGGAACGAGGTGCGCGTGGAGGTGCTGGGGGACACCCGCCCCCGCGGCGCGGCCCTGGTTGACCCCGATGTTCACCCCCTGCGGCCGGAGCGTCTTCTCCAGAAGGTTTGCGGCGCGATCGACGAGCGCCCACAGCGCCGCTCGCTGTTCGGGCTCGTAATCGAGCAGCCGCGGTCGTGCGTCGCCCAGCGCGACGAGCAGATGACCGTTCGCGTAGGGGTAGCGATTGAGCATGATCATGCCGTGCTCGTCGCGGATGAGGACGTGGTTCGGCTCGTCCTCCGCAGGCGACAGCCAGTACTGGCGCAGGAACGAGGCCGACGGCGGGGGAGCGTCCGACGTGGGCGGAGGCGGGCTGCTCGGGGCGGCGGGCGTCGGATCCGCCTCGACGGTGCTTTCGAGGTAGGCGAGGCGCCACGGCGCCCAAATGGCCGCCGGCGTTGATTCACCCCCGTCATCCTGGGGTGTCTTTGCGTTCCGTGGGGCGTCGGTCATGGTCCGAGTTTACGGTTTCGCTCGACTGTGCCATCTCAGTGGCCGATGTCGAGGTGGAACGCTCCACGGGGAGGACCGCCGATGCTCGTCAGCGAAATGATGACAACCCGAGTGGTCTGGATCGACATGGATTCGACCCTCGAGGACGTGGGGCGGATGTTCCGCCAGCACCCGTTCCATCACCTCGTCGTGATGGAAGCGACCAAGGTCGTCGGCGTCATCACCGAGCACGACATGCTCGAGCACGTCAGCCCGTTCATCGGCAAGATGGCCGAGCGCACGCAGGACGTCGCGAGCCTGAAGCGCCGCGTCCACCAGATGATGACGCGCGAACTCGTCACGACATCGCCCGAGGCCACCGTCGCCGAGGCGTGCGAAACGATGCTGAACGCGGGCGTCTCCTGTCTCCCGGTCGTCAACGCCTCCAAGGCGTTGCTCGGGATCGTCACGCTTCGCGACTTTGCGCGCCTCGCGGGGGTCCTGCTCCGCAAGGCCGAGGACGCGGGCGAGGAGCCGATCGCCAGTGACGCGTCCATCGAGCTGGCCGATGAGCCGGGCGAAGACGGCGGCCTGTCCGCCGCGTAACGCCGCACGGAATCACCGCTTGGGGTAGGCTGCGCCGCTCGGCGTCCGCTTTGTCGTGTCGTGTCGTTGACGCGGCGGTCGGGCGCGCTGAAGGGAGCGGTGATGTTCGAGTCGGTGCGCGTGAGTTCGCGGGGCAACCCGCAGGTCCTGGTCCTCGGTCAGTTCAAGGGTGAGAAGCTCGATCGCGTGAGCGCGCGCCGCGACCCGGATGGGTCCGTCAAGGCCGCCGTCGCGCGCGTCGAGGCGACGGGTGACGTTGGACGGGTCGTCGAGGCCTTCCCCGCCAAGGGCGAGTACGAGCGCGTCGTCGTCGTGGGCCTCGGTGACAAGGACGGGTTCAACGCGACCGACGGCCCTGGCCGCGTCCGCACAGCCGCGGCGGCCGTCGGGCGTCGTCTCGCGCTGACGAAGGATCACACGATCGAGGTCGACCTCGAAGGACCACTGAGCGCGGGCCGCGGGAAGACCGGCAAGGTCGATGCGCAGAGCGGAGGCGTGGCGTTCGGCGAAGCCCTCGGCATTCTCTCGTGGAACTACGACGACCTCCGCGGCAAGGCGACGACCAAGCGCGATCTCGGCAAGCTGAGCCTCCGCTGCCCCGACGACGCGTTCACGAAGGGCATGAAGGAAGGCCTCCTCCTCGCCGAGGCGTGCAACACCGCCCGCCGCCTGAGCCAGACGCCGCCCAACATCGCGACGCCCGAGTGGATGGCCTCCGAGTGCCGCAGGCTCGCCCGCGCCCACGGCATGAAGTGCACCGTGATGAGCGGCAAGAAGCTCGAGGACGAGCGGATGACCGGGCTCATCAACGTCGGCAAGGCGAGCGAGAACAAGCCCTGCCTCATCCGCATGGAGTACGCCCCCGCCCGCCTGCCGCGCGGCGCGAAGACCATCGTCCTCGTCGGCAAGACCATGACCTACGACTCGGGCGGCCTGAGCATCAAGGTCGGCGGCGGCATGCGCGGCATGAAGCGCGACAAAGACGGCGGCTGCGGCGTCATTGGCGCCATGCAGGCCATCGCCACCGTCATCAAGCCCAACTGCCGCGTCGTCGCGCTCCTCGCGAGCGCCGAGAACGCCATCAGCGACGAGGCCTATCGCCCCGACGACGTCATCACGTTCCGCAACGGCGTCACCGTCGAGGTGACCAACACCGACGCCGAAGGCCGACTCGTCATGGCCGACGCCCTCTGCTGGGCGTGCGAGAAGGAAAAGCCGTCCGCCATCCTCGATTCGGCGACTCTCACGGGTGGCGTCGTGGTCGCCCTCGGGTCGGCGTTCGCCGGCATGTGGTGCGATGACGACGGCCTCCGCGCCGCCGTCGAAGCAGCGGGCGTCGCGACCGACGAGCGCGTCTGGCGCCTCCCGCACGACCAGAAGTACCGCGACATGATGAAGAGCCCGATCGCTGACATCGTGAACTCGGCCCCGGTGCGCGAGGCCCACCCGATCCAGGGCGCGGCGTTCCTGAGCTACTTCTGCGACGCCACCATCCCGTGGGCCCACCTCGATATCGCCGGCACCCACGCGACCGACAAGGACAGCGGACCGTTCATCGCGGGCCCGACGGGGTTCGGCGCGAGGCTGATCGCAAGAGCCGTTCAGAACTACGCATAGGGCTGAACTTCCATGGGGCGTCCGCCGATTGTCTCTGTCGATCTGCGGAGAGGTCTCCCCAGTTTTGTCCGAAATGCAGGGGGACGCCGCGATCTTGCGCGAGCGCACCGACCCGCGACGCATTGTTCGAAACGCGTTGACCGACATCGGGTTGCGGCGCGTTTGTGCCGATCGTTCTGGGACGCATTGGGCCGAGGCGCTCGCACGAATTCGAGTCAGAGCTCGCTCTGACCGATCCACGGCGCATGCGCGGTCGCCGTGGCTTCTCACTGATCGAGCTTGTGACGGTTGTCGTCATCCTCGGCGTCATCGCCGCTGTGGCCATCCCGCGCATGTCCTCCTTCACGGTGTCGGCCCAGGAAAACGCCCTCCGCCAGAACCTGACGATCCTGACAAAGGCCGTCGAGCACTACCGCGCCGAGCACGCGGGCGATATGCCGACCACGACCGCTCACCTGACGCAGTACACCGACCGCCAGGGCAACGTCAGCGCGACGCCGACGACCGTCTTCGTCTACGGACCCTATCTCCTGAAGATGCCGACACTCCCCATCGGCTCGAACAAGGGCGAATCGGACATCGCGGCGAGCGACACGCCCGGCGTGGCTGCGGGCGGCTGGGTGATCGCCAAGTCCGGGCAGGTCCGCGCGAACCTCGCTGACGCCGAGCTCTCGAGCGAGGGCAAGAAGCTGAACGAGATGTCGGGCAAGGTCGCCGACATCGCCGTGAAGTAGCGCGGTCTACTCCGTCGCGAGCTCTGGCGCGTCTGACGACGTCCTGAACAGCCGGCCAAACCGCATCGCCAGCGCCCCGACAAGCAGCACGCCGAAGACCGCGGCGGCTACCGATTCGATCGCATTCGCGCCGTGCTCGTGCGCCGCGACCTCGGAGGCGGTCACCGTCGCCCCAAGCAACGCGTCGAACGCCCAGCCCGCCGCGACGGCGAAGACGAAGATCACCGCGAGGTAGATCGCGAGCGCCTTCCCGCCGAGGTCCTTGATGACCCACGCCATCGTCGCGGTGTTCGTCGCGGGGCCCGCAAGAAGCAGGACCAGCGCCGCCCCGGGGCTCATCCCCGCCGCGACGAGCGTTGCCGCGAGCGGCGTGGAACTCGTTGCGCAGATGTACAGCGGGATCCCGATGACCGCCGCGAGCAGCAGCGGCAGGAACCCGCCGCCGAGATGCGCCGCGATCCAGTCCTCGGGCGCCGCGGCGCCGACCAGCGCCGCAAGCAGCAACCCCGCCGCGAGCCACGGCGCGAGATCGACAAGCATTGTCACGAAGGCGTAGTGGAGGGCGGAAGCGACGGAGCGACGAAGCGACGGAGCGACGGAGGGGTTTTCGTCATCGGCGCCTTCCGTGTGACAGCACGCTGGCTTCGGAGCCGGCGCCGGCGCCGCGGCATGACAGCAACTCCCGCCACCGCCACCCTTCGTCGCTTCGTCGCTTCGTCGCTCCGTCGCTTCATCCCCTGTCTTTTCAATCAACACCCCCGCCGTGAACGCCGTCGCGATCGCGATGACGGGCCGAGCCAGCGCAAACACGGGACCGAAGAGGGCCCACGTGAGCGGAATCGATTCCTCGCCCGTTTGGGGTGTCGAGATCGCGAACGCGGCTGAGGCGCCTTTGGAGGCTCCCTGTTCACGAAGGCCGGCTGCGACGGGGATGACGCTGCACGAGCAGAGCGGGAGCGGCACGCCGAGGGCGGACGCCTTGAGGATCGGCTTGAGGCCATTGCCGCCGAGCTGTTTCTCGAGCCACCCCTTCGGGATGAAGGCGTGCGTGACGCCCGCGAAGAGGAGGCCGACGATGAGCCAGAGCCCGGTGTCGGTCGTGATCGACCAGAGTTCGACGAGGTAGGTCTCGAGCCACGTGGGCATACCGAACGGTACGCGCCCAACGCCGCGGGGCGACCCGCCCGCCTCGAACCGTCCCCCCATTCGGGATCCGTCCCCATGGGCGTCCACCCGCCTGCCCGCCGCTACGATGGCCCGGACCGAGCCGACAGCGAGCGCCGACAGGGAGCCTGGACGCATGCCGTACACGCTGAAGCCCGACGAGGGCTACGACGTCACCATCGATACGACCGAGTACCTGAGCGAGCACGTCGACACGGGCGACCGCTGGGTCCTGAACTTCGGCCCCCAGCACCCCGCGACGCACACGACGCTCCGCCTCGTGCTCGAGCTCGACGGCGAGCGGATCGCCCGCTGCACGCCGCACATCGGCTACCTGCACTCGGGCTTCGAGAAGCTCGGCGAGCACCTCGACTACAACCAGTACGTCACGATCGTGAGCCGGATGAACTACCTGAGCCCGATCTCGAACGACATCTGCTGGCACCACGCGGTCGAGACCCTCTTCGGCATCTCGATCACCCCGCGCTGCAAGGTGCTCCGCACGATCATGGCCGAGCTGGGCCGGATCCAGGACCACCTGCTCTGCATCGGCGCAGCGGCGCTCGACCTCGGCGCGTTCACGGGCTTCCTCTACGGCTTCAACCAGCGCGAGCGGATCTACGACATCTGCGACTACATCTCGGGCCAGCGCTACCACCCCGACTGGTCGCGCGTCGGCGGCGCCATGAAGGAACTGCCCGACGAGGAGGTGTTCAAGAAGATGGTCAAGAACTTCATCCGCGGCGACCTCGCCGTGGCGCTGAAGGACATCGACGGCCTCCTCAGCCGCAACCGCATCTTCATCGACCGCACGCGCGACGTCGGCACGCTTACGTTTGAAGAGGCCAACGCGTGGAGCGCCACGGGCCCGATCGCCCGCGCCTCCGGCGTCCGCCGCGACCTCCGCAAGGACGAGCCCTACCTCTGCTACGCCGACAACTGGGACGGCGAGGGCGCCGAGGCCGTGAAGTTCAGCGTCCCCGTCTCGAGCGAGGGCGACGTCTACGCGCGGTTCCAGGTCCGGCTCGAAGAGGCCAAGCAGTCGATCAAGATCATCGAGCAGCTCATCGACAACATCCCCCAGGGCCCCCTCGACGTCTTCGCCGACGGCAAGGTCACCAAGCCCCGCAAGGAAGACGTGTACGGCTCGATCGAGGGCCTCATCCAGCACTTTGAGCTGATCATGTCCAACCGCGGCTGGGAGCCGCCCGTCGCCGAGGCCTACGGAGCGAACGAGACCGCGAACGGCGAGCTGGGCTACTTCATTGTCAGCGACGGCGGCCCGCGCCCGTGGCGCGTCAAGACCCGCCCGCCGAGCTTCATCAACTACCAGCTCATGCCCAAGCTCATCGAGGGTCACATGCTCGCCGACGTCGTCGCCGTCCTCGGCTCACTCAACATCGTCGCCGCCGAGCTCGACCGATGAACAGTCTCACAAGCCCCTGGCGCAAGCCTGGGGCAAACCAAAGCCGGCCCCCCACGCGCGCAATGCTCGCGACGATCACCTGCGCCGCCCTCCTCGTCCTCCTCACCGGCTGCGCCACCTACACCATCGAAGTCGAGAACAAATCCCAGCGGCCCGTGGACGTGCTCATCGAGCAGGACCAGATGGGCGACGCCTCGATTCAGCTCGCGAACAGGCGCATGGAGAAGGGCGCCAAGGCGACCCTCGGTCCCTTCGAGGTTCCCGCGACCGACCCGATGAGTCTCCGCGTCCGTGACGCGGGCGACGAGTATTCGGTGCCCGAACGCATCCGCCTCGAGGCGGGCGTCATGCGCTTCGTCATCGAGGACGGCCCGATCGACGCATGGGCCAAGATGCGCGTCGTCGAGCTCCCGCCGAAGGGCGACAAGCGGAACGACGATTCCGGTGACTAAAGACGCTCGCTCGTGATCGACCCTTCGGTCACTTCTTCTCGACCAGATCCACCACCACCGGGAGGTGATCGCTCGCCCACGCGTCCTCGAGCGTGAGGCCCGACGCCGCGAGCGACGCGTCGCTCAACGTGTCGATGCGGAGCACGAACGCGTTCGCCACGTCCATCGTCGCGTCCGGATAGTTGATGTAATCGAGCCGAGACGGAACGTCGCCTCGATCGGGCCGACCGACGTAGGTGTATGTCGCGCCCCCGTCGCCGAGCACCGTCGCCGCCGCGGGCGTCAGGCACGAGCCGTCCGTGTCGAGCGCCGCCGTCGCCACCGGGAGCACCGACGACGCGCCAACGAGGTTGAAGTCGCCCGCGAGAATCACGCGATCCGTCCCCGCCTGCGCCGCGAGCGCCTGGAGCGTGTCGTTGATCGCCTCCGCCTCGACCGCCCGACGATGGTCCTCGTCCGTTCCGAGCGAGCCGCAGCATTTGGTGTGCACGGAGCCAACGACGAAGCTCCCCACTGGCGTGTCGATCGCCGCCGACGCCACGCGGATCGGGTAGTCCCACCGTGTGCCGTCCGCGAGCACGTCGCTCGGCCCGCGGTGTGTGATCGTGTGCGGCGTCGCCACCGCCACGCCCCAGGCGCCGTTCGTCTCAGCGTTCCACACGCCCTGCTCGCTCGCGTGCTCGTTCAACCACGCCGACACGCTCGTGTCCGAGATGTCGTCCCGATCCCACTCCTGGAAGAGCACGATGTCGGGCCGCAGCGCCCTTAGCACGCGCGCGAACGGCTCGGGGCTCTCCTGCGGCGCCGTCCACAGAACGTTCCACGAGAGCACCCGGAGCGCCCCATCGGGCTTCGGTGGGATCGTGGCGTCCGCGGGCGAAAACGGCTTCGGTCGCGCCGACATCGGGAGGCTGATCAGGCCGACCGCGGGGTCCCGCGGCTGGCGCCCGCCCGCGATCACGCGGTACTTGAACACGGGCGACTCGACGTCCTTCGCCGAGCCGAACACCGCCGGCTTGCGCTCAAAACGCATCTCGAACCAGTCGCTAGCGTGCGTCGGCGCGAACACCAGCCCGAGCTCGCGCCCGCTGATCTTCTCCCGTCGCCCGTCGGCCGTGAGAAACTCAATGACCGTCTCCGGCCCCCAGCGTCCGCGGCTCGACGGGTCGGAGAACGTGATCTCGACGTCCGCCCCCATACCGAGGTGGTCCATCCCCGTCCCGTTGTCGCCGTCGAGATCGGCGACGACCTTCACCGACATCGGCGCCGCCCCGAGCGACACGGGCGCCTCGAGCTGGAACCGGATCGCGACGTGCCGATCCGTCGCCACCGCGTAGACCCCCTGGGGCCACTCGGAAACGTCGCCGTCGATGACGATGGTGGGGGAGGCGTTCTGCGCCGAAGCCAGACCAGACGCCGGCCCGATCGCCAGACCCGAACCAACAGCCAGAGCGAGCGCGGCGAAACCACGTCCGAGCGTCTTCATCGATGATCTCCGAAGAGGGTGCGCGGCAGAGTCTAAGGGTGTTGAAGTAGCGACGGAGCGACAGAGCGACGAAGCGACGAAGGGCTCAGAAACCAAGCGCGACGCCCGTTCCGTAACCCTCCGTCGCTACGTCGCTTCGTCGCTCCGTCGCTTCCCTAACTCAGAAATCCCAGGTCAGACCCGCGTACACGCTCAGGTCGTTCTGCTCCACGCCCGGATCGACCCGCGTCTGGTGCTCGTGGCGGAGGCCCGCGGTCAGGCCGAGGCCGTCGTTGATGCTGTCCAGATCGAGCCGCCACGCGGCCGTCGTCACCGTGCGGAAATCGGACGTGTTCAGCAGATCGGGAAAGTAGCGGAACGTCGCCTCGAGCGACTGGTTCTCCGCGATCGTCCACGAGACGTCGGCGCCCAGTAACCCTTCCGGAATGATCTCGTTGCGATCCGAACCGAACTCCTTGGCGAACCCGACACCGCCGCGCAGCGTCAGGTCGAAGTTCTCCCGATCGATCAGCTCGTAACCGATACCGCCGTTCGCGTTCACGCGGTACCGCCAGGACGCGAACTGGTCGTAGTCGGCCCGTCCGCCCGCGAAGTAGAGCCACTTCGATTCCGGCAGCAGCCAGTCGTGGTTGACGCCCGCCGTCGCCTTGTTCTGGTTCGTCTCGCCGTCGTTGTTCGAATAGCTGTACGAAGCGTCGAGCGACAGGTCCGAGCTCGTCGTCGATCGCGTGCCCACATACCCCGCGCGGAAGCTCCTGGTCTCCGAGTTCCCCTCCGAGAAATTGAGCGCCATGTCGATCTTGTTGTCCCACTTCACCTCGGGCTCGGCCGGGATCGCGTTCGTCGGGTCGCCCGGCAAGCCATCGTCCGCGGGTTCCGCCGCCGCGGGCGCCATCGGCGCCGGCGCCGCGGCGTTCGCGTCCACGCCCTCCATCTCCGGAGGCGCCAATTCCGCGGGCACGCTCACCGACCCGTCCTCCATGATCTGCACCCCCGGAGGCAGCTCGATCCCCGCTTCCATCAGGGCCCGAGCGAGATCGGCGGCGGTGGTGACCTGGCGATTCGCTTCCTGAGCGAAAGCGACAGGAGCGGTCGCGAGCATCGCGACGACGGCGGCGAACGTATGACGCATACTGATACCTCGTGCCCGCTCCGCGGGCGGTTCCCTTGGACGCGGACACCGTAACGCCACCCGCCACCCACCGCCACCGACCCGCCACCAACGCGCCGTCGCCCCGCAGCCACCAGTTTCCGCCTAGCTTGAAGCGATCATGGCCCCGAGCGAACCAGCCGCCGACAACGCCGCCAGCCGCCCACCCAACTGGCCGCCGAAGTGGTCGGCCCACCGTCCTGCGATCTTCCTCGACCGCGACGACACCCTCAACGTCAACGCCGACCTCCCCGATGACGCCTTCCCGGGCAAGTTCGGCGACCTCTTCCTCCCCGATCGGGTGGAGGTCTTCGAGGGCGTCGTCGAGGCCTGCCGCGCCATCAAGGCCGCCAACTACCTCGTCATCGTCGTCACCAACCAGGGCGGCGTCGCCCGCGGCGCCTGCGACATGCGCGCCGTCGAAGCCACCAACGACCGACTCCGAGAACTCATCCTCCCCGAAGACGCCGACGCGCCCCCCGACCTCCCAGCCGTCCTCGGCCCGACCCTCATCGACGCCGTCTACGTCGCCCCGCACCACCCGGGCGACGAAACCACCGTTGACTACCTCCGCGAAGACCACCCCTGGCGCAAGCCCGGGCCGGGCATGATCCTCGCCGCCGCCGCCGACCACAACGTCGACCTCTCACGCTCATGGCTCATCGGCGACAAACAGCGCGACTGCGAGTCGGGCGTCAACGCCGGCATCGACGCCTCCCGCTGCCTCTGGATCGGCGAGGGCGACGACCGCGACTTCCCCGACATGCCCTCCGCCACCCAGTGGCTCCTGAGCTTCGGCCCGCCCGCCGCCGAAAGCCCCGCCCCGCCCACGCCCATCGCGCCCCCGCCCCAACGCGTCTACCCCGTCCTCTCCGTCGTCCGCCTCCGCGCCTCGTCGAAGTCCCCGCTCGCCGACGACCGCGTCCGCGGCATGGTCGCGTCGACCGCCCGCGCCATCGCCGAGCGCACCGGCATCGAACTCGTCTCCCTCGACCTCGACGAAACAAGCGTCGAAGCCCGCGTCGCCACGCACCGCCTCGCCGCCATCGGCTTCGCCGCCGAACTCCGACGCGTCACCAACGCGTGGCACGCCGGACGCAGCAAGGGTGAACTCCTCTGGCCGGTCCGCGAAATCGACCCGCGCGACCCCGACGATCCCGATCGCGGCCCCGAAGACTGGCGCGATGCAGGGGACGGCGCCTGATGCCCGCCCGCCTCCTCATCGTCCTGCCCTCCTGGGTCGGCGACGCGGTCATGGCCACCCCCGCCCTCCGACGCGTCCGCGCAGCGATGCCGGGCGCCTTCATCGGCGCCCTCGCCCGCCCCGGCGTCGACCAACTCCTCCAAGGCCTGACCGACGACGACAACCGCGAAGTCTTCGACGAGTTCCACGTCGACCGCCCGACGGGCGTCCTCGGCCCCAAGCGCGTCGCCGCCCGCGTCCGCCCGCGCCGCTACGACACCGCCCTCCTCCTCACCGGCTCCTTCTCCACCGCCCTCGTCACACGCGTCGCGGGCATCCCCCGGCGCATCGGCTACGCCCGAGACGCCCGCGGCTTCCTCCTCACCGAGTCGCTCCACCCCCCAAAGACGCCCGATGGCTCATGGGCCATCGTCCCCGCCGTCAGCTACTACTGGCACGCCGCCTCAGCACTCTTGGATCCCGACGCCCCGCGCAAGCTCGAAGCCCCGCCGCTCGACCGCCTCGACCGCGTCCAGACCATCCTCCCGCCCGACACATGGCTCTCGCTCAACGTCACCGACGCCGACCGCGAAGCCGCGAACGACCTCCTCGCCGCAAGAGGCGTCGATCCAAGCAAACCCTTCGCCATCCTCAACCCGGGCGGCAACAAGCCCGAGAAGCGCTGGCCCACCGACCGCTTCGCCGCCATCGCCGACCACCTCGCCTCCGAGCACGGCGTCGTTTCGCTCATCAACGGCTCACCCGCCGAAGCCGAGCTGTGCGCCGAGATCGCGGCGAAGTGCGCGACATCGACCAACCCCGTCACCCTCCCGGGTGAGGGCCACTCCCTCCGCACCCTTCTCGCTCTGTGCGCCTCCGACCGCTGCCGCCTCATGCTCACCAACGACACCGGCCCGCGCCACATCGCCGCCGCCGTCGGCTGCCCCCTCATCAGCCTCTTCGGCCCGACCGACGCGAGATGGACCACCATCCCCACCCGCCCCCTCGCGAGCGGTTCCCCGGGCGAAACCATCCTCGTCGCCGACCCCACCCTGAGCCCCACCGAACGCGCC
Organism: Phycisphaerae bacterium; assembly: GCA_002706885.1. Lineage (GTDB taxonomy): Bacteria > Planctomycetota > Phycisphaerae > Phycisphaerales > UBA1924. Next base: position 30,432 of record PAKY01000110.1, on the reverse strand, counting down.
AACGACCACCCCGACACCTCCGCCATCACCCACATCCAACTCGACCAAATCCTCTCCGCCCTCACCCAAGTTCTCGCAACTGCCTCTACAAGCCCCTGGCGCAAGCCTGGGGCGAACCACGACACGCCCCCACCCCCACCAAAAAATCTCAACCCTCCCTGACCCACTCCCCACCCCGCGTCGTCCAACCCCACAGACAGGATGAACCCCGAGCCCGCGACAACCAACGAGTCCGACGACCTCGCCGCCCTCCGACGCTTCGTCGCGGGCGATCGCGAAGCCCTCGGCGAGATCGCGGGCCGTCACGAGGTCGCCATGCTCTCCCTCGCGCAGGGACTGCTCGGCGGCTCCCGCTCCCTCGCCGAGGAAGCGGTGCAGGACGCATGGACCCGCGTCATCGACGCCGCCCCGACCTTTCGCGCCGCCGCCGCGGTGCGCACATGGCTGTTCCGAATCGTGATCAACCGCAGCCGCGACATCGCCAAGCGCGAACGCCGCGCCGCCAGACGCCTCCGCGCGTGGAGCCCGCCACCCGAATCAACCACCTCGAACGGCGACGCCACGACCCCGACCCGCGAAGCCCTCGCCGCCCTCCCGATCGAACAACGCGAGGCCGTCGTCCTCTGCGTCGGTCTCGGCATGACCCACGCCGCCGCCGCCGCCGTCGCGGGCGTGCCCACGGGAACGCTCAAGTCCCGCGTCCGCCTCGGCCTCGACAAGCTCCGCGAACGTCTCGGAGAAGCGCCATGACCACGGAGAACCAACACGATCACGACGCCGACCGAGGCCACCGCGCGGAAGACGCCGTCCGCTCCCTCGCGACCTGGACAGGCGACGCCCCGGGCCTCTGGCGCCGAGCGATCGATCAGGCGCCCGACGCGCCGGCGTCCGAGTCCCCCGCGTCCCTTCCGTTCGCCAGCCGCCCGATCGTCAAGTGGATCGGCGGCGGCCTCGTCGCGGCCCTCGTCCTGATCACCTTCATCGGCCTCTTCAGCCAATCGGTCAGCAGCCCGCGCAGCGCGGCGGTCTCGGTCGACGCTCAGCCAAGCGAGACGGCCGTTCCCCCGACCCGCAGCCCTCGGAACCGAGGGACCGGAACGACGTCCTTCCCAGAGCCATCCCAAGGCCCGCGGTCCGTCCACTTCGGAGAGCCCGGAAGCTCTCCCTCCAACATCGTCGCCAGGCTCGACGACGACGGTGGCCAGATGGACTTCCCGGCCGAGATGCTCGCACTCGGCGTCCGCAGCGTCGTTCGCACCGCCACGCTCCGCCTCGAAACCGACGACGTCCGCGACGTCTTCGTGCGGGCCCAGTCGCTCATCAACCCGGCGTACAACGAGTACATCGCCGCGAGCGAGTTCAAGGATGACGAAGCCGGTCTCCGCGCCGACCTGACCCTCTGCGTCGCCGCCACCCGCCTCGACGGCGTCCTCAACGAACTCCGCGAGATGGCCCACGTCGTCGACGAGAACATCGACGCCGACGACGTGACCGCCCAGGTCGTCGATACCGACGCGCGGCTCCACAACGAACGACGCCTCGAGGAAGAACTCCTCCAACTCCTCGCCGAGCGCGAAGACGCCGATCTCGACGACGTCCTCCGCGTCCGCAAAGAACTCGCCGCCGTCCGCGAACGCGTCGAGCGCCTCACGGCCCAGCGCGACAAGCTCGCGAACCTCATCCGTCTCTCGACGGTCGTCCTCGTCATCCGCGAGCCCGCGGAGGAAGCAGCGCCGCCGAAAGTCCCAAGCGTCTGGTCAACCGTCAGCGACCGCCTCACCGACGCCTGGACCGACGGCCTCCACGCCCTCCTCGACACCATCACTTTCCTGATCCGCGTCGCGGTCGGCGGCCTGATCTGGCTCGCCCTCCTCGCGACCGCCATCACCCTCACCTACCGCCACCACCGCCGCGCCAACCCCCGCCCCCTCCCCGAAGCCCTCTAAGGCCGCAACCCCAACCCCGCCGTCCCACGCCACTCCGGTGTGCCATGCCCACGCGAAGCGCGGGCATGCCCTTCGCGCACGCTACAAGCCCCTGGCGCAAGCCTGGGGCGCATCGAGGCAACCCCGCACTCCACCACCGACACCCACCCGACGATCCGAGCGAGCAAGCCCTCGGCGCCCCCAACGCCCACCCCGAGGGCTCCCGCCCTCGGCTCGCACAACACGAACCGCGCACCGGCGCATCGCGAGCCCAACCCTATCAATCGCAAAATCAGTGTGCCATGCCCACACAAAGCGCGGGCACGCCCCTCGCGCACGCTACAAGCCCCTGGCGCAAGCCTGGGGCGCATCGAGGCAACCCATCAAACCACCATCGACACCCACCACGCGGCGCATTCACAGGCCGGCGCCAAACAACAAAGTTCACTCCGCGTTTGTCGCCGGTCCCTCACCGCCGCCGCCGTCGGACAGCGAAGCGAGAAGCCGAAGTTGCTCCTCGGAGAACCGAACGTCACCGCCGTTCTGGCGAATCTTGGAAATCACATCTTCCAACCGCGCCAACGCTGTCGCCTCTGTCAGCTTGTTCTCAATCTCCTGCTTCCGAGCTTCAGCGTTCGTCTTTCGCGCATGAGCACGTCGCTCCTCGCTCGCCGCTCGACGCTCCTCCGCCGCTGCATGCTTCTCCGCCGCTTCACCGATCTTGAGTCGCGATTCGGCGGTGGCGAGCTCCGCCCGCGTTTCCACCAGTCGAACGCCCGCTTCTTGAAGCCGACCGATGTCTTCTTCCGCACGGTCGCGCACCCAAAGCAGGAGCCTTCCGCAAAAGCGTCCGAACGCTCGCATCGATTTCTCGGCGAGAGCTTCCGGAACCGGCCGCGGACTACCTCGTTTCTTAACGATCTGGCATTGCTGATCAATCGGATCATGGGGAGGTGGCAGGAGCGTCATCGCCGCTCTCCCATCACCGAGTAGACGGTCCCCGGATTCGCGGAGAAGGTTAAGCCCTGTCCACCGCACGCCCTGTGATAGTCGGATAGAGCCGCGAAGACATCAGCGACGTCGTCCACTGTGGAATCTCCGGGATCGATCCACACGTCGACCCCGATTCTGTCGACGAAGACGCCACTGCCGAAGAGGCCGGGTTCATCCGGTGAGGCGGGAGGACTATGTGGCGCCGGCCACCCCGCCGGTGTTCCCTGCGGCCAGAGTGGCCCAAGGCGCTCGACATCAATCCCCGTGTCGTCCGCCCAACCGTCCTCTCTCGCTAAATGAGCGAGAGTGTTGTAGTCGGCGCCCGCGGCGGCGTTGGCGGCGGCGACGTTGGAGGCGGCGGCGGCGTGGGCAGCGTGGGCAGCGTGGGCGGTGTCTGCGGCGGCGGCGGCGCGGGCGGCAAGGGCGGCTCGGGCGGCGGCGGCGTTGGCGGCGTCGGCGGCGTTGGCGGCGGCGTCGGCGGCGACGGCGGCGTGGGACAGCTCGCTCGCGCTTGTGCTGGCGGGGTTCGTGACCGCAGCCTGCACGAGCGTAATCGCCCTGTCAATCGCGGCAAGTTGCTTCCTCGGAGCGTTCGGCCAATACACCTCTACCAACGGCCTCACCCGCATCGCACACCGCAACGCATACGCCACCACCGCATTCCGCGGCAGCCGCGCAAGCTCCTCCTCCGTCGGCAACGTCACCTGCTCATCACCCATACCAACTCCTTCCCCATCCGCCCCGCCCAGTTTCACGACTTCAGCGCACGACACAACCCCCCCAAAGAAGGTCACACGCTCCAACCCCGCCTACTTCCGCTCCGCCCGCAAGGCCTCCGCCATCAGCGTTCGGAACGTCCCGATCACGCCGGGCCCCTCCGGATCGGCGTCCGCGGGCGCCTCGATGCGCTCGTACGAGCCGTCCTCGCCGAGCGTCCACGCGTTGCGGCCGTCCTGTCGCATCACCTCGAGGATCCGCCACAGCTTCGCCTTCGCCTTCGGATCCGTCACGGGCGCCGCCACCTCGACACGGTCCGACAGGTTCCGGCTCATCCAGTCCGCCGACCCGATGAAGTACCGCCCCCGCAACGGGTCCGACTCGCCCGACGCGAAGTGGAAGATCCGCGCGTGCTCGAGGAACCGACCCACGATGCTCACCACGCGGATGTTCTCGCTCATCCCCGCCACGCCAGGCCGCAGCGTGCAGAACCCGCGGACGTACAGCGTGACGTCCACCCCCGCGTTCGACGCCTCGTACAACGCATCGATCGTCTGACGATCCTCGAGCTGGTTCATCTTGCACACGATCCGCGAAGGCTGACCCGCGCGCGCCGCGTCCGCTTCCGCGTTGATCATGTCCAGGAACCGCGGCCGCATCGTCGCGGGCGCGACCAGCAGCATGTCGAAGTTCGGCTCCGCCGCGTGCCCCGTCAGCGTGTTGAACACCGCCATCGCGTCGTGCGTGAGCGCCGGGTCGCACGTCAGCAGCCCGAGGTCCGTGTACAACTGCGCCGTGTGGGGGTGATAGTTCCCCGTGCCGATGTGCGCGTACGCCCGCAATCCCCCCGGCTCCCGGCGCACCACCAGCGACAGCTTGCAGTGCGTCTTCAGCCCGACCACGCCGTACGCGACGTGTACGCCCGCCAGCTCGAGCTGGCGCGCGAAGTTCACGTTCCGCTCCTCGTCGAACCGCGCCCGCAGCTCCACGAGGCACGCCACGTTCTTCCCGTCCTCCGCCGCGCGAGCGAGCGAACGCACGAACGGCGAGTCCGGGCTCGTGCGATAGATCGTCTGCTTGATCGCGAGCACGTCCGGGTCCGTCGCCGCCTCCGCGATGAACCGCTCCGTCGAGTGCTCGAAGCTGTCGTAGGGATGGTGGACGAGGATGTCCCCCTCCCGGATCCGGTCGAAGATCGACTCCCCGGGCTCGTCCTCCACACCCGGCTCGTTCAGCCGATGCAGCGGCGCGAGCCCGCGCAACCGCGCCGGCGTCGGCGCCCGCCACGTCTCGTGCTTCAGATCAGGCCGCGGCAGGCTCACGATCTCGAACAAGTCGCGGTACTCGAGCGGCCCCGAGCGGTAGTACACGTCGTCCTCGACGAGCTCCAGCCGCGTCCGAATGACGTCCAGCACATCGCTCGGTGCCTCGGGCGGCGCCTCGAGTCGAACGGGGTCCGCGAAACGCCGACGCCGCAGCTCGTCCTCGACATGCTCGAGCACGTCGTGCGGATCGTCCTCGTCGTCCTCGACCACCGCCGCCGACCGCGTCACGCGGAACGGCGCGACCATCTCGATCGCCATCCCCGGGAACAGCCGCCCGAGGTTGTGCGCGATCAGGTCGTCGAGCGCCACCATCGTGTGCGTGCTCTCGTCCCCCGAACCGTTCGGCCACGCGAGCGACTCGAGCCGCAGGAACCGCGGCACCACCCCCGGAATCTTCACGCGAGCAAAGACATGCGCCGCCGAAGGGTCCTTCGCCCGACGCAGCAACAGCCCGAAGTTCTCCGACAGGTTCGAGATGAACGGAAAGCGGTGGGAGGGGTCGACCGCCAAAGGCGTCAGGATCGGCAGCACGTTCGCGTTGAACCACGCGTCGATCGCCTTCCGATCGGTCGCGCCGAGCGCGTCATGACGCACGATCCGAATCCCCTCGCCCTCCAGCCGAGGCTTCAGATCGTCCTCCCAGACGTTCGTCAACCGCTCGATGTGCCCGATGACCACCCGACGCATCGACGCCAGCAGTTCAGAGATAGGCACCCCATCAGGGGATTTGGCGCCGGGGTTCTCGAGCCGACGCTTCGCCAGCCCGACCCGCTTCATGAAGAACTCGTCCAGGTTGCTCGCGAAGATCGCGCAGAACTTCACGCGTTCGAGGAGGGGAAACCGCTCGTCCTCGGTCTGCGCGAGAACCCGTTCGCTGAACCGGAGCCATGACAAGTCGCGGTTGAAGTACCGCGGTGAGGAGACGGCCGCCGGAGCGTCAGGCTTGGCCTGCGTCATAGAAGGATATATAGGCGTCAATCCGCCCCGAGTTCCGTCCCGACACCCCGAATCACGGTCTCGGACGCGAATACACCGCCCTGCACCCCGCCGCCTCCGTCACGCTCACGCTCTCCACGTGCGCCGCATCCGCCAGGCTCGCGTCCAGCCGCTCCGCGAGCTCGTCGGCGATGTAGCGAGCGATGTGCTCCGCGGTCGGGTTCAGGCTGGTGAACGGGTCCACCGCGTTCAGGTCGACGTTGTTCAGCGGCTCGCAGATCTCCACCAGCACCCCGTGCACCGTGTGGAAATCGCACAACAGCCCGTCATCATCGAGTTCGTCCCCCGCGACGGTCGCGAGGACGCGAAAATTGTGCCCATGAACGGGCTCGTGAGCGCCCGAAATCGTCAGGGCATGAGCAGCGCAGAACTCGTGCGAAACCTCAAGCGTGTAGGGCATGAGACTAGATTAGGACACGCCTCGCCCGCCCGACGCTTCGATACAAGCCCCTGGCGCAAGCCTGGGGTCTGAGAGACACACACATGACCGAAGCCCCCCTCATCGTCGGCGTCAGCGGCCTCCGAGGCATCGTCGGCAAAAGCCTCACCCCCGAAGTCGCCGTTCGCTTCGCCGCCGCCTTCGGCACATGGCTCAGCGAATCCGCGAGCGAAAGTCCGATGGTCGTCATCGCCAACGACGGCCGCAAGGGCGGCGAGGCGATCACCTTCGCCGCCGCGTCGGCTCTGATGTCCACCGGCTGCCGGGTCTGCGACCTCGGCGTCGCGACGACCCCGAGCGTCGGCGTCCACGCCGACATGATCGGCGCCGCCGGCGCGGTCATGGTCACCGCGAGCCACAACCCGCAGGAGTGGAACGGCCTCAAGCTGATGCTCGGCGACTTCGGCGCTCACTCCGACGGCCGCGGAACGATCGAGGAGAGCGAATCAATCGCGTGCGCCCCGCCCGCCAGCCTCGCCGCCGAAATCATCGCCCGCTTCGAGTCCGACGACCCGACCTGGGAAGAGCCGCAGTGGGTCGCGTCGTACACAAATTCCAACGACGCCGAGGACGCGCACTGCCTCCGCGTGCTGAACGCCATGTCCGAACTCGTGAGCGACGAGGACGGCAATTTCTGGAGATGGCTCGACGAACAGGGCAAGAGCTACCGCGTCGTCGTCGACGCCGTCAACGCCAGCGCCAGCGAACTCGACCGCGTGATGTTCTACGACACGCCGGTCCAGTGCATCCTGCTCTATGGCGATCGCTCGGGCGTCTTCCCCCACACCCCCGAACCCACCGCCGAAAACCTCAGCGGCGAAGGCGGCCTCTGCCCCGCCGTCCCCGGTCTCAACGCCGACATCGGCTTCGCCCAAGACCCCGACGCCGACCGCCTAGCCATCGTCGACGAGAACGGCCGCTACATCGGCGAGGAATACACCCTCGCCCTCTGCGCCGAAGCCATCCTCTCTGCGCGCGCCGAAGCGCAGGCCCCGAGCACAGGCGACGGGCCACCTGTGATGGTCGCCAACCTCTCCACCTCCCGCATGATCGAAGACGTCGCCGCGAAGTACGACGCCGAGGTCGTCCGCACCCCCGTCGGCGAAGCCAACGTCGTCGAACGCATGAAGCAGCTCAAGGAACAGGGCCGCGACGTCGTGCTCGGCGGCGAAGGCAACGGCGGCGTCATCTGGCCCGAGGTCGTCTACATCCGAGACTCCCTCTCCGCCATGGCCCTCACCCTCTCCCTCATGGCCCGCACGGGCAAGACCATCAGCCAACTTGTCGATCAGATCAACAGCTACAGCCCGGGCGCCGCCGGCTACGCGATCCTCAAGCGCAAGACCGACATCCCCACCAAGGAAGCCGCCAAACCCGCCGTCGAAGCCGTCGCCAAACACTTCGCCGCAGAGAAGATCGACCTCCAGGACGGCGTCCGTGTCGACTTCGACCCCTCCGGCCCCCGCGCCGGCACATGGGTCCACGTCCGCGCCTCCAACACCGAACCCATCATGCGCCTCATCTGCGAGGCCCCCACCGAAGCCATCGCCACCGAAGTCCTCGCCGAAACCGAAAAAGCCATCGCCAACTGACCCCCGCCCTCTCACCCCCTCCCGCGTGCCACCCCGCCGGCATGCCACCACCCGGATGTGCCACCCCTCCGGTGTGCCATGCCCACGCGCAGCGCGGGCATGCTCCCCAATCCCAACGACCATCTCCCGACTCAACCCCCGGATGCCGCATCCCGAGTCCCGGATGCCGCTCTTCCGTCCCCATTCCATCACACGCGCGTGAGTCCCGCGCCCATCTGACGTTTTCTATCTCGTCGCAAGCCCTCAGCTTGCAACGCCTCTCCGAAGCGAACGCCTCCAACCGAAGGACGCCCCATGAAACGCCTCGCCGCGACCACGCTCATCCTCTGCGCAGCCACCCCCTCCCTCGGCGCGTTCAACGCCGCGTGGGACTACGCGGGAAACAACCGCTCCCTCCAGCTCAACTTCGCCGCCGACACCCGGACCACCTTCGTCAACGTCGGTGCGCCGCAGCGTGAGTTCGATCCCACGGGCGCCGACGCCTTCTCCATCGCCGACGCCGTCACACGCGCCGCCGACGCGTGGAGCTCCGCCGGCACGGGCTGGACGGTCTCCGAGTTCCCCGCCGCCGCCGGATCGATCAACATCGACGTGCGCTTCGGCCGCCTCGTCGCCGACCCCGTCACCGGCGCGCCGAAGGAGTTCGATCAGTTCCCCTCGAACGAACAGCGCGGCTCCAACGACCGCCCCGTCCCCGTCCCGGGCGGAGGCGGCGGACTCTCACCCGCGCTCGCGTTCTTCAACATCATCTCGACCGACCCGATGGACGCGCGCTTCGTCACACGCGCCGAGATCGTCTTCAACCCCTCCGTCCTCTGGGGCATCGGCACCAACGGCGGCGGCGCCATCCCGGGCGGACAACCGGCGGCCGAAGACATGTTCTACGACCCGATCATCGTCGCCCTCCACGAGATCGGCCACGCCTTCCGCCTCGAACACGTCCTCGACGCCGGCTCCGACACCATCGGCGCCCCGCGCGACGGCAGCGTCATGCGCGAGTTCACCGCCGCCGGCTGGCATCAGACCAACCTCAACATGCTCTTCGCCCGCAACCCCAGCGCCAACGACCTCGCCATGGCCAACATGTCCGCCAACAACCAACTCCCCACCCCGGGCGTCACGACAACCCTCGCCCTCGCCGCCCTCACCGCCACCCGCCGCCGCCGCAAATAACACCACCCCCCTCAGGTGTGCCACTCCCCTTCTGGCGTGCCATCCCCGCCGGTGTGCCACGCCAACTCCGGTGTGCCACGCCAACTCCGGTGTGCCATGCCCACGCGCAGCGCGGGCATGCTCTCCCGCTCCCCAAACCCAACCTCCAACTTCCAATCCCCGGGTGCCGGGTGCCGGGTGCCGGGTGCCGGGTGCCGGGTGCCGGATGCCGCTCCTCTCTCCCCCCTCGCCAGTCCCCAATCCCCTCCCCAATCCGCCTACCCTCACCCGTCATGTACGAATTCCCCTACAAGCCAGGCGACCGCGTCCGAATCGTGCAGCAGGTCCCCCGCCTCACCGGCACGCTGACGACCCGCGTCGAGGGCGAGATCGTGACCTTCGGCCAGTCCAAGACCGGCTCCTGGTTCGCGCACTCCAAGGACAAGAAGCTCTGGCTCGACCGCGTCGAGATCCGCAAGGACGACGGCGAACTCGTCGTCGTCAACCTCGACCAGTACTCACGCGTCGAACCCACGTCCGAACCCACCAAAGCCTGACGCCTCCTACAAGCCCCTGGCGCAAGCCTGGGGCAACGTCACGCCAAACCAACGCCAACAAGAGCCCCCCCTCGCGGCCACAAACCCGCCCGCGGAGCGAAACCCAAAATGATCGCCCGCATCCGCCGCTACTACCTCAACCTCGGCCCCTTCGGCGCCACCTGGAACCTCCTCGTCCTCGCCTACCTCACCTGGCTCGCGGTCCGCTCGACCGCCTCCGCCGCCGCCCTTGTCATCATCCCCTGCGCCCTCGCGGGCCTGTTCCTCCCGCGCCTCTTCCTCACCAGCCTCATCCCGCACGCCTCCCGCGTGCTCCAAACAACCCGCTTCGCGGTCTTCGCAATCATCGTGACCGTCGCCCTCCTCCACTTCGGCGTGGTAGCAAGGTCCGTCGTGATCTATCTCGCCCTCACCTTCCTCGCCTACACGATCGTCGGCGTCACCTTCTGGCTCATCTCCGACGAACGCATCATGACCGACCGAGGCTCCACCCTCGCCCTCAAACGCCAACTCGGCATCGAAGACTAACCACCCCTCCCCCTCTCCTCTCCCGTCGCCAACGGGGGAGGTGGCCCGCGAAGCGGGTCGGAGGGGGCGTCTTCACAACGCAAGCGAGCCGCCCCAACTCCAGCGCGCCATCGCCCCTCCGGTGTGCCATGCCCACGCCCAACGTGAGAACAACGCGGGCATACTCCTCTCTCAATTCAAACCCACCACTCCACCGCGCCCCGTTACCCTCCCCAAGTGCCCCCCTGGATCCCCCCAACCCTCACCTACACCCTCCTCGCCACCGCCCTCGCCCTCACCGCCTTCTTCATCCTCTACGGCGACCGCCCCAAAGGCCGCCGCCGCTGCCGCAAGTGCTGGTACGACGCGGGCGACGCCCCGACACCATGGACCTGCCCCGAGTGCGGCAAGCCCGCGAAGAACGAACGCCACCTCTCAAGAACCCGCCAACGCTGGAAACTGGCGACGCCGTTGGTCCTGACCTGCCTCACCCTCGCCTACGCCGCGCACGTCACCCCCGCCGTCCAAGCCCGCGGCTGGTGGGCGGCCGCGCCAACGCCGCTGCTCTACGCGAACATGGACGTGGATCACCTCGTCTACCTCCTAACGCTTCAGTCATTCCCGGACGCCCCGCCCGCGCCCGTCAGTGCGCTCGATCGCGAGGCTCTCGTTCGGTTGAGCGAAGGCAATGCGACGTGGTCATCACTGCTCATCGAACGCGTCCGCCGCCACGACTTCGACGGTCGAGCTGTCTTGCTGGTCAGATCGAGCGCAATTGCGTCAGTCGAGCCGCCGCCCACGTTGAAGGCAGCACTGGAGGCGGCAGACAGAGAGGTCGCCGCCCCTTCATCATTCCGATCAGCCAAGCTGCTCGACCACCTCGAAGACCCGAATCTCGAGAGCGCGGAGCTCATCCTCGGCGATCTGATCGTCTCGAACAACGAGTTCATGAGCAAACCACACTACGGATGGGTCACCGAACGGGGCTCGATCGGACACGAGACCGTGGTCGCGAAGAGCGACTCCGGCTGGTCCGTCGTCGTATCCGACCCCGCAACGATCGCCGACCTCGAGCGTCTGCTTACCGAGTGACGGTGGACGTCTCGTTCGTCTTTCCGATCCTCGCCGAGACGATCGTCCTACAACCCTTCGCTCACGCTCAGGGCGAGCCAATCGAATCGCAGTCCCCCGACCGTACTCTCACCACCGACGCCCGCCCGCAATTCCTCGACATCCCCGCGAGCCGAGGACGCAAGCCCTCGGCGCCACCACCTACCCCGCGAGCCACGCTCACACTCCCGTGCGCCATGCCCACGCGCAGCCCGGGCATGCTCCCCAATCCCAATGACCATCTCCCGACTCAACCCCCGGATGCCGGATCCCGAGTCCCGGATGCCGCTCTTCTCCCCCCCCGATCGCCGAGCGCCGATCGCCAGTCCCCAATCCCCTCCCCCCTACTCCACCTCCACCTCAACCCCCACCCGCATCGCCGGCCCCGAAGCCATCCCCACCCGAACCTGCCCGTCGTACGCGCCCGACTCCGCGATCGTCACGCTCAGCGTCACGGTCTCCGTCGCGCCCGGCGCAATCGCCTCGTCGAACAACGCCGACCACCCGCCGCGATCGTTCTGGACGAGCCCTTCCTCGCCCGACATCCCACCGCTGATCGCGTCCGCGATGTCGCCCGTGATCTCCACGACCTGAAGCGTCCGCGTGATCTCGCCGCGGTTCCCGATCGTCAGCGTGAGATCGAACGCCTCGCCCGCGACCGCGCCCTCCGCGACCGAGAGCGACAGCGTCGGCGCCTCGCCCGCAAGCTCCGCCGCCTCCTCCGCGCGTTCCTCGTCGACGCTCTTACCGATCCCCGTCGACATCGCCGTCATCCACCCGAGCGCGAGCCCGCCGCCAAACCCGATCGCGAGCAGCAGCGCGCCCAACGCGATCGACGGCAACGATCCGCCCTTCGAACCACCCATCGTTCCGCTCGGCAACTCGTTCGTCCCACGCGTCGGCGTCGGTGAGACAGGCGTGTCCCCCCCGCCCGGCTGCGCTCCCGGCAGCGTGCTCGCGGGCGGTCCATGCGGGCTATCCGTTCCATCCGGCGCTCGGTCATGCTCGCTCATCGCAGTTACTCCCTCGTCGCGAAAGCCCGCTTGGGCCGCGCGTTTCCTCTCGTTCGTTCGACGCCGATCGAGGATAAACGAAACCCGCGCGCGCACGAACGTGACAGATCCCAACGTCGCGATCACATTCGCCAAGATTTTTTCTAAGCAAGCCCGTCCAACGGGTTAGGTCGCTCTCGCCGCCTCGACATCTCGCCCCCCGTGCGCACCGATCACGCTGCCGCCCGCTTGGGTGTGGGCCCACGCCGTTCTCGGATCGATCGGCGCCGTTCGGCCCACGCGTTCGCACGCTTTCGGAGACGGATCATGCCCGACAGGCTCGAGGGGATCGCGGGAACCGGGTTGAGCGAAGCTCTGCTCGGAATCATCATCGAGGAACACCAGCGCCGCCGTGTGCCGCGGTTCGAACTCCTTTGGAGCTACTACCGCAACCCCCTCGAGCCAACGGGCGCCTCCGATGACCGCGACAATGTCGCCCACGCCTCATCACTCGCGCGACCACGTCCCCGACTCATCCCCGCCCAGGCCCGCGGCCTCCCCGATCGACTCATCGGCCACCGCGACCTCAGCGAGGACGACCGCCTCCGCACCCAGCGCGAACTCGTCATCGAGAACGACATCGCCTGGCGCATCCAGACCATGGTCGACTTCATGTTCGGCGCCCCCGTTCGCATCATCAGCGCAGCGCCCGACGAAGCGCGCCGCGCCGAGATCGAACGCGTCATCGACGCCATCTGGGAAGCGTCCGGAGGCGTCGCCCTCCTTCAGGACATGGCGCTGCTCGGACACGTTTTCGGCACCGTCGACCTCGTCCTCCGACTGAACGAACACACCCTCCTGACAGGCGGCCCGCGCGCCTTCACAGAAGCCCTCGCCTCGGGCTCTCCCGACGCCCTCGCCGAGCTTCTGCGCATCGAGACCATCGACCCGCGCCGCGGCGCCCCGGTCGTCAGCGCCGACGACTACCGACGCCTCGACGGCTACGTCATCAGCTTCACCCGCGACCTCAACGACGTCGACGAGAAGCAGCCGACCCCCCTCCAACGCCGCTCCCGCCTCGCGGGCCTCTTCGGACGCCCGCGCCGCGAGAGGCCCAGGCGTCGCGCGTCGGAGGTGACCGAGGTCATGGCGCCGGGCGTGCGCCAGGTCTACGAGGGCGAACGCCTCGTCCGTGACGACCGCAGCGTGCTCCTGCCGGGCATCCTGCCCATCGCGCACGTCCAGAACCAGAGCCAGCCGCTCGCCTACGACGGCCTCGGCGAGGTCGAGCCGCTCATGCCGCTCCAGGACGAGCTCAACACGCGCCTCAGCGACCGCGCCAACCGCGTGACGATGCAGAGCTTCAAGATGTACCTCGCCAAGCGCCTCGAGGGCTTCGATCGCGCGCCCGTCGGCCCGGGCGTCGTCTGGTCGACCGACGACCCGGAGGCCTCTATCGAGAGCTTCGGTGGCGACGCCGCCAGCCCGAGCGAGACGACGCACATCGAGCAGATCCGCGAGGCGATGGACAAGGTCTCGGGCGTCCCGCCACTCGCGGGCGGCGTCGTCCGCGCCCGCATCGGCAACCTCAGCAGCGCGACCGCCCTGCGCATCACGCTCATGAGCCTCCTCGCCAAGACCGCCCGCAAGCGCGTCGCCTACGGCGCCGCCATCGAACGCATGACCAGGCTCGCGCTCACCGCGCTCGATGCGTCGGGCGCCTTCCGAACCACGCCCGACGAACGCGCCCTCCGCCTCGTCTGGCCCGACCCGACGCCCGTCGAGAGCCGCGACGCGACCCAGGCCGCGAGAGCCAAGGTCGAACTCGGCGTCGACCGCGGCCTCGTCCTCGACGAACTCGGCTACGCCCCGACCGACGCGGGCGTCGCCTGAAGCAGACCTCAGAACGAAAGGAGACATCGACATGGACAAGGGAAACGGACCGGGCGACGGCGGCGAAGGGTTCCTGCCGGGCCAGCCCTCGGCGCCAACGCCACCGAGCATCGAACGACCCGTCAGCGCGGACCGCCTTGCCTCGGCGCGGGACGGCGACGACGACGCGCCACCACTCGACCCCGCGGCGCGGATTGCCGAGCTCGAACGCGAGTTGGCGCAGTCGAGAGAGCGCGCGACGCAGGCCGAGCGACGACACGAGATCGATCGGGCGCTCGCGTTGGCGGGCGCGGTCGACATCGAGACGGCGCTCGTCATGACCGAGAACGTCCTCGCCCGCTCGCAGTCCGACGACGTCGCAGACGCGATCGCCACGCTGCGACGCGAGAAGCCGTTCCTGTTCACGCCGCTTGCGACCGCCGCGCCGTCGTCGATCGGATCCAGCGTCATGAGCGGCGAGCGTCCGCGCGACGACGCCGCGACCCTCAGCGATCTCGCGCACGCCGCGCGGACAAGCGGCGATCGCCGCGAACTCGCCCGCTATCTCAGAGCCCGCCGGGTAGGTCGGCTCTCCGAGCCGACTTCTTCCTGACACGTTCGCACTCGTTCACACACACACACACACACACACACACGTTCGCACACATACAGGGCGCAGGCCGTGGCGTGTCGGCTCGGAGAGCCGACCTACCCAGGGTGTCGCTGCGCCCGGAAGGAGATAGATCATGGCGTTTACTGGCAAGGCGACGTACGGGGCGGGGGCGACGCTGCCCGAGCTCGCGGAGGATGTCAGCGACATCATCGGCATCGTCAGCCCCTACGAGACCCCGCTGCTCGACCACCTGGGCGACGCGAAGCGCCCCGCGACGAGCACGGCGCACGAATGGATCGAGGACGCGCTGCTCCCCAACCGCTCGTCGATCAACGACGGCTCGGTGACTGGAGGCGCCACGGGCTTCGTCGTGCAGAGCGGCGCCGTCTTCCGCGTCGGCGACCTCGTCCGCCCGGGCGACACGGGTGAGGTCATGCTCGTCACGGGCGTCAACGCCTCGACCAACGCGATGAACGTCACCCGCGGCTACGGCGGCACCGACCCTGTGTCGCTGACCAACGGCCTTGAGCTGACCGTTCTCGGCAACGCGGCCCTCGAGGGCGGCGAGGCCGACGCCGCGCGGTTCACCGACCGCGTGCGCCGGACGAACTACACGCAGATCCTCTCCGCGACGATCGACGTCTCGGGGTCGATGCAGGCCTCGTCGGCGATCGGCGTCGCGGACGAGGTCGACTACCAGAAGCAGGAGCGGATGCGCGAGCTGCTGCGCGACCTCGAGAACACCGTCATCAACGGCGTCGCGCCCGCCGCCGGCCCGCAGGGATCGGGAACGGTCCGGCGCTCGATGAACGGGATCATCCGGTCGATCTCGACCAACGTCTTCGAGCCCGGCTCGGGCGCCATCCCCGCGGGCGGCGGCGACGACGAGAACGAGCTGACCGAGTCGGTGCTCAACGCGGCGATGCGCGAGATCTGGGAGGGTTCGTCGGGCGCCGTCGACACGATCGTCTGCGGCGGGGCGCAGAAGCGTCGGATCAACTCGTTCGTGACGTCGAGCCGCGCGTACCTGCCCGAGGACACACGCTTCCAGGACCTGGTGTCGATCTACGAGAGCGACTTTGGCGTCGCGCGGGTGATCCTGAGCCGCTGGGTCCCGGCGGGCGTCGTGCTGCTGCTCGACTCGTCGCGCATCGGCGTGCTGCCGCTCCAGGGGCGCAGCTTCCACTACCGCCCGCTCGCGTCGACGGGTGACTCGGTCGTGGGGCAGGTGATCGGCGAGTACACGCTCGAGTTCAAGAACGAGCGTGCGCACGGGTTGATCGGCGGGTTGGCGTAGCCGTTCTTCAGGTGACCATCGACAAGACGTTCAGCGGGCACAGGTGAGCACGGAGGAACCGCTGACCGTTCCACCGTGGCACCCAGAGTGAAGAGATGTGCTTGGGTTGCGCTGGGCTTGTCGCCGGCGTGTCTCGCGCGGGCCTGGGCGGCCCGCGCGGGGTGTTCATCTGAAAGGAGTTCGCTATGGCGTTTGCCGTGGATCGGGATCTCTTGGCGCTCGAGCCGAGTCTGTTTGAGCGGGTGTGGTGGATCGGGCAGCGGCTGGTGAGCGGGACGGGTTCGCTCTCGGGCTCGATGCTGCTCATGTCGTCGCAGGACGTCGCGTTCGACGCGGCGCGGATCACGATGGGGCACGTCGTCGTGGTCGGCGGGGTGACGCTCGAGGTGGTCGTGCCGGCGGGCGCGACATCGCTCGGCGTTTCGCGCGTCCGCCCGACGGATGAGTCGGAGGTGATCCCGCCGGGTGACATCGAGAACGCTGCGGTCCGCCTCGTGACGTTCGCGCCGCAGATCGAGGACGTGCACCGGCGCGTGCTGCGGATGCTGGGCGTCGATCCGGACGGCGGCGAGGGCTCGCTCGACGCGTCGGCGGTGCTGAACGGCCACTCGCTCGCGCGGCTCGAGGCGCTCGGGGCGCTGCACATGGTGTTCTCCGCGTCGTCGGTGGGCGGGGACTCGATCGAGCGCGAGAAGGCGGAGTGGTATCGGGTCCGGTTCGATCAGGAGCGAAGGCGGGTGCGGGCGCGGATCGATCTGGACGGCGACGGGCGGGCGGATGTGACGCGCCGGGTGTCGGTGTCTCGGGTGGTCCGGGTGTAACTCACCACGGAGGGCACGGAGCTCACGGAGGGGACACGGAGATTGGAGGGGTTTGGCGATGTTGTTGTTGCGGCCTCAGCTCGTCACGTTCGATGGGGTGGAGTGGAGGAGTGTTGAGAAGGTGGTCATCGAACGACGGGCGGCGAAGACGGTCGAGGCGTGGTCGGACGGTGGGCCGCATGTCGTGTTTGTCGATGTGCCCGAGCAGAAGGTCGTTGTGCGCGTGACGCAGGAGCTCGCGTGTGAGGACCTGGACGAGCCGAAGCCCGGCGAACTCGGCGAGCTTCGCTTCGAGACGGCGCTGAACGGTTCGTCGGCGGGGCGGACGGCGGTCGTCGTGACGGGCGTGGTGGTTGGCGTGAGCTACGGCGTGAGTCGGGGCGGCGTGTCGACGCGGGTGGTGGAGTTGGTGGCGGTGTCGGGGGATGGGGTGGGGGTGTTCAGATAGCCAGATTGCAGATTGGCGGTTCACAGATGGCCAGATTGCAGATTGCCAGAGGGCCAGATTGGAGCCCGGATAGGAGCGCGTTGTGAGTGGGTTTGGGGGTACTGATCTCTTTGGGAGTGGGCCGCATCGGTTTGGGGTGGGGGAGCGTGGGGTTGAGTTGCGGCCTTTGTCGTTGCTGTTCGACAACCCGTCGCAGGCGGGGTCGGGGGTGATCGGGGATCGGGAGTTCGAAGTGGTGGTAACGGGGCGGCTCGTTGCGCTGACCGATTCGGCGTTGTGGGCGCTGCGACAGGCGGTGGCGGCTCGGGCTTCGGCGGATGAGGAGCCGGCGACGTTGGTCGACAACGCGGGGCGGAGCTTTGCGGGGATGTCGTTGGTGTCGTACGTCGAGGACGACCGCGTCGACCGGGGGCGGGTGTGGTCGGTGGGGTATGTGTGTGTGTTTCGGAGGGTGGGGTAGGGGGAAGCGACGGAGCGACTGAGCGACGAAGCGACGGAGGGGGAGAGGGGGGACGGCATTCGGCAGCCGGCGCTCGGCATCCGGGGGTTGATAGCCGGCGCTTGGGGGTTTCGGTTGTTTGATGTTGATGTATACTTGGGTTATGTTCACGGTTGGTGGGGTTGTGGCGGCTTGTTTGACGGACGGCTTCCTGGCGGGGGTCGTTGGGGGTCTTTGTACTTCGGCGATTGCTTCGGTGGCGGGGACGGCGCGGGACGCGGTGGGGCGACGGGTTTCGGATGGGTTGCGCGCGGGGAAGCTGCCGGCGGATCGTGAGCTGAGGACGCTGGCTCGGGATTCGCTGCGGGCGGCGCTGCGGTTTGCGGAGGCTTCTTGCGCGGCGGAGGTCGGGGAGAAGCAGCCGTTCCTGCCGGCGCTGATGGACGCCTGGAAGCGCGGCGAGTTGCTCGAGCGGCCGCTTGTTCGCGTTCGTGATACGGCTGACCACACGTGGCTGAAGGCGTTTCGGGGCGCGATCAAGGACGACACCTTGTTTGGCGCGCTGGCTGACGATGCGCTGACGGATGGCGCGTCGGGTGAGGCGGCGGCGGTCGATCTTGCTTCTGACGACATCGACGGCGCGATGGAGCGGGCGGTGAACGCTGCGCTCGGGGCGTGGGTGGCGAGCGAGGTGGAGTCGCGGCGTGGCGTCGAGCGGGCGGCGGCGTTTGCGGATGGGCTTGAGGACGGCTTCGTTGTCGATGGGGATGCCAAGCGGCGGCTGTCGGTGTACGGCGCGTGGTGTCTGTTCTTTCGGGAGGGGTTGAGGGAGGACCGGGGCGGGAAGGTGTTCAAGGCCTATGTGGTCGCGAGGCTGGAGGGGTTGTCGGGGGCGGACGCGGTGGGTGTGGACGCGGGGGAGGTGGCTCGGCGGGTGGTGGAGGCGTTGGGGGAGCGAGTCCCTGACGTTGGGTATTTCGATGCGCGGTTTGGGGAAGTGGACGCGAAGCTGGAGGCGATTCGGCGTCAGGGCGAGGAGACGTTGGAGCTACTGCGCGGCGAGCGGCTGGCCGTGTTGCCGGAGGCGGGGCGGTTGCGGCCTGCGCGGGCGGACTTCGTTGGTCGTGACCGCAAGCGGGAAGCGTTTCTCGAGAAGATCACTTCCGGGGCTTCGATTCACATCTACGGGTATCACGGGCAGGGCGGTATCGGGAAGACCGAGCTGGCGGTGATGCTTGGTCAGGAGGTCGCGGGGTTGTTCGGCGGCGGGCAGTTGCTGATCAATCTGCGGGGGAATGAACCGAACCCGCCGGGGGCGGCGCAGGCGCTGGCGACGCTGCTTCCGCAGGTGGGGGTGAATGGGAAGACGCCCGACGACCTGGAGAGTCTGCAGGCGATCTTTCATGCGCAGGTGGCGAAGATCGTCGAGGAGCGGGGTCCGTTGCTGATCGTGCTCGATAACGCGGCGAGCGCGGCGCAGGTCGAGCCGTTGGTCGCGGGGGCGCCGTGCGTGACGATCGTGACGTCGCGTCAGTTCTTCGTGATGCAGGGGGTGGCGCCGGAGTCGCTTGACGTGTTTGAGCGCGAGGACGCGCTGGCGCTGGCGAAGAAGCTGGCGCCGCGGCTGACGGATGACGAGGCGGGCGCGTTGGTGGATGGGTGCGGGTTGCTGGCGCTCGCGGTGCGGACGCTGGCGACGGCGATCGGCAACGCGCGGACGCGGCGGGCCGTGGACATTCTCGAGGCATTCGCGGCGGATCGATTGGCGCATCTGCCGGAGGTGACGCGCGCGATCGAGACGAGTCTTGAGCTTCTGGGGGACGGGCTTCGGGAGGCGTGGGTGAAGCTGGGCGTGTTCGTCGGATCGTTCGATCGGGAGGCGGCGCACGCGGTGCTTGGGTTGGCGGGGCAGACGGCGACGGATGTGGCGTTGGACACGCTTTGCAACGCGGCGTTGGTGCAGTATGACGAGGCGCGTGATCGGTTCTCGCTGCATGACTTGGCGCAGGAGTATGCGATTTCTTCGGTTGGGGAAGAGGTGGTGGGCGAGGCGAATTTTCGGCACGGTTCGTATCGCATTGGATGGCTCCAGAGACTCGAAGCGCGATTTCAGAGCGGGCTTGAAGCCGAGGTAGTGGGCTTGTATGACGAAGACGCCTTGAACGTTCGGGCGTGTTTCGAGTGGGCGATTCGGACGGAAGATGTGAAGGGTGCGGCGTTGCTGATCGAGCTGTCGTTCGCCGCCGTGCACATTGAGTCGCTTCGCATGTATCCACGCGAGCGTGTTCGGCGGCTCAGTGCGACGATCGCGACGGCTCGAACTATGCAGCACCGCAGGGTTGAAGCGATCGCTCTCGGGAATATCGGTGTGGCGTATGCGGAACTCGGTGAGACTTCGAACGCGATCGCGTCCTTCGAGCAGCAACTGGAGATTGTGCGCGCATCCGACGATCGGCGAGCCGAGGGGAACGCTCTCGGGGGTCTGGGCGGGGCTTACCTTGCTATTGGCTCTATACGAGAGGCGATTGAGTACTACCAGCTCAGTCTGGAAATCATGCGCGAGGATCGTGATCGACGAGGCGAGGCGATGGTCCGCATTAGTCTCGGAATAGCTTCTGCGGCACTCGGCGACCTGCCGGCCGCGATTGACTTCATGGAGCAGGGGCTTGAAGTTGCCCGCGAGGTCGGGGATCGGCTCAACGGGCAGACAGCGCTTGGAAACCTGGGGGTTGCATACGCAGCTCTCGGCGACAACCAGAAGGCGATGGCGTTCTACCGAGAGCGGCTAATGCTGGCCTGTCAGATGGGCGATCGTCGCGGGGAGGGGGAAACGCGCTTCGCACGCGCGATTCTCCACGCCAAGCACGGGGCGTGGCGGGATGCCGCGGAGGATATGGAGACGGCGAGAGAGATCTTTGTGGCGATCGAGCATCCGCGGGCAGCGCGGGCGGCGGAGCTTGCGGCGGCGTACCGGGAGCGAGCGGGCGGATGAGGGGTGAGGTGGGGAGGCGGAGAGGGAGGGCATCGGGCGGAGCGGCACTCGGGATTCGGGATTCGGTATCCGGGGGTTGAGTCGGGAGATCGGCGTTGGGGTTGGGGAGCATGCCCGCGCTTCGCGTGGGCATGGCACACCGGAGGGGGTTGGGGTGTTGAGGGTGGATTGGGGGTTGGGTTTGGGGGCGCCCCAGGCTTGCGCCAGGGGCTTGTTTTTTTGTTGGTGGTAGCATGGGGGGATGCGATGTTTTGGTGTTGCGACGTTCTTGGTGTTGGCGGCTTCGGGGTGTGTTTCGCGCGAGTATTCGCCGGGGCCGGGGCCGCGGCGGGTGTTGGCGGGGGAGCCCGGGGGGCCGTTTGCGCCGGTGGCGGCTCGGCTGCATCCTCTGACGCGGTTCGAGGCTGACCCGGTCGGCGGGGCGATCGAGTTGATCGCGCACGTCGAGCTGCGCGATCGGTGGGGGGACTCGGTGAAGGGCGCAGGGGTAGCGCGGTTCGTGCTGTGGGAGTCGGTCGGGGCGGAGGACGGCTCGACGCTGCGGTGGGAGGTGGATCTCACCGACCTCGCGCTGAACGCGGCGCACTACGACCCTTCGACGCGGACGTACCGGTTCGAGCTCAAGGGCGTTGGGGCGTGGGCGACGTCGGGTGGGGTGACGCTGAGTGTTGCGTATGACGTGGTGGGTGGGAACGGTTCGATTGAGACGCTTCGGGACCGGGCGGTGGTTGGGGGATAGGAGTGGGGAGGGGATTGGGGACTGGCGATCGGCGATCGGGGGGGAGGAGGACGGCATCCGGGACTCGGCATCCGGCATCAGGCATCAGGCATCAGGCATCAGGGAGGTTGGGGAGCATGCCCGCGCTGCGCGTGGGCATGGCACACGGGAGTGGACATGGCACACCGGAGTGGGCGTGGCACGGCGGGGGGTGGTGTGGGGCGCGGGTGTTGGGACGGTGGGGCGGGGAGGTGGTGACGGTGTGTTGGGAGAGCGCGAAGATTTGCGGCTTGTATTTGGTTTCCCTTGGGTGTCTCCGTCGGCACGGGTAGTCTGGAGTGGCTCTCGTGGAGGCGGTTGCGTGTTCGGCGGGTCTGGCTGAGCGCGTCGAGGAGGCCTGAAGATGTGGGATATCGTTTCGACGGTTGCCTTGGCCGCTGTCGCGGGTGGCGCCATGGGTGGGCCGCTCGAGACGCCTTTTCCTTCGTCGTTCCAGTTGCGTGACCTTGAGCCGTCGTTCGGGGGGGATGGGACGCTCGGGACGATGCTCGCGGGGTCGACGTCTGATCCTGCTCGCATCGTCTCGGCGGGGGACATCGACGACGACGGCTTTCCTGACATCGCTGTCGATTACGCGGGGCCTGGCAACCGGGGCAGGGTGCATGTGCTGTACGGGCCGTTCGGTGGGGCGGCGCAGATCAGCGTCGATGCGATCGATGTCGCGGACGGGTTCACGATCTCGGGTCCGTCGAACGGGGCGTATGCGAGCGCGGTCGCGGCGATCGGTGATATCAACGGAGACGGGGTCGGCGAGTTCAGCCTGAGCGGATTCGGGATCGCGGAGGCGTATGTGCTCTTCGGGCGTGGCGCGGGCTCCGCGGGTTTCCCGTCGTCGTTCGACCTCGACTCGATCGACGGCACGAACGGCATCGTTCTGCGGCGGCCCGGGACGGCGACGTTCCGGCTGAGCCTCGGCGAGAGCGGGGACGTGAATGGAGACGGCATCGTCGATCTCGTCGGCGGCGTTCGGGACAACGACAGCGCTCCGCTGCGGGGGTACGTCGTCTTCGGTGATCCGAGTCTCGGGTCCTCATCGTCCGGCGTCATCGATCCGAGCACGGTTGGCGCGGGGGCGGGGGTCTCGATCGTCGCTCCTGAGGGGTTCTCCGGGCTGGTTCGATCTGCGGATTCGGACTTCGATGGCGATGGAATCAACGACATCATCACCGAGTTCACGAGTGCTGACGCGAGGTTGCACTCGGTGATCTTCGGACGGGACGCCGCCGCGGGCGAGACGTTCCCGGCGGAGCTGGACGTCACCGAGCTCTCGGGATCGGACGGGTTCACGTTTGTGTTCGGGCCACAGTTCACCCGACTGACGGGCGCCGATTCGGGTGGCGACGTGAACGGTGACGGCGTCGAGGACCTCGTCGTCTGGCTGCGCGGGAGTTCGGCGAACTCGACGTGGATGTACGTGGTGTACGGTCGGGAGGACCGCGCGTTCGCGAGCGAGATCGAGCCTTCGGATCTGAACGGTTCGAACGGCTTTGCGGCGCGGAACGCTGGCGAGTATCCGAAGGTGATCGGTGATGTGAACGCCGACGGGTTTGCCGACATCGGCATGGGTCGGTTCATCGGCAACAAGGGCAACAGCGAGATCGGCGTGTTGTATGGGCAGCCGTTCTTCGACGACGAGTTCACGATCGCGTTCAACGGCGAGATGGGGTTCCGTCTCACGGGGCTGTTCGAGTCGGACCAGGTCGTCGGGCTCGGTGATCTGAATGGCGACGGGTTCGATGACTTCGGTGTCAGCGACGCGTCGGAGTTCTTCTCGCCGCTTCTGGGTTACATCGTCTTCGGCCGCGGCGAGATCGCCGGGCCGTGTTCGGCGGCGGACCTTGGCGAGCCGTTCGGGGCGCTCGACATCGCGGACGTGGTGGAGTTTCTCCGGGCGTTCGGCGCTGGTGAGCCCGGCGCGGACCTTGCGGCGCCGATGGGGGCGTACGACATCGCGGATGTCGTGGAGTTCCTGCGGCTGTTCGGGGAGGGGTGCCCCTGATCGGCGGGGCTCGCGGCGCGTTACCGGACTTCGCGCGACATCAGGACCTCGTCCTGGTAGGAGCCGTCGGGCTGTCTGTACGCCTGCGCGCGGTGGGCTTCTTCGGTGAAGCCGGTTGAGCGGTAGAGGGCGAGCGCGGCGTGGTTGTCGCGCATGGCGGAGAGGTGGATTCGTTCGATCTCGGGGTGTTGTTGCGCCCAGGCGATGGCGTGTTCGAGCATGGCGCGGCCGAGGCCGACGCCTTGGACGTCGGGGCGCAGGGACATGGCGAGGGTCGCGACGTGGCGGGTCTTTCGGCGGGCGCCCGGGGTGAGCCAGATGTCGCCGACGATTTGTTCCGCTCCGGCGCTGAGGTCGAAGAGGCCGCAGAGGAGGTCGCCGCGGGCGGGGTCGAGTTGTTCGAGCATGCGCTTCTGGGCGGCGAGATCCGGGAGTTCATCGGGCGCCATGATGATGTAGGGCATGTGTCCGAGCCACTCGACGGCGTGGGCTCGCCAGGCGGCGGCGTCGGACGGGGTGAGTGCGCGGAGGCGCATGCGGCGACCGTCGCGCGCTTCGAGTTCGATCGGGGGCACGAGCATCGCGAGGGGCTCCGGACGACTGCGCGTCGGGGGACGCGGATGTTGTGATCAGAACCCTTCGAAGCGGGGGAGTTCGCCGACGAGCGGGGTGGCGTAGTCGATGAAGGCCTGGCTGACGTCGGCGGTCCCGTTCATGAACTCTTCGGGGAGGTGCTTGGTCTTGGCGGCGACCTCGGTGAGCTCGATGCGGTCGAGTTCGCTTCGGTAGTCCTCGCCCGCGTAGCCGCGGCCTGCGCGGAGGATGGCGACGGAGCCGTCGACGTCGCCCGAGGAGGCGCACATGGCGGCGTAGCGGCCGACGCGGAGGGCTTCGTCGGCGTCGACGGGGCTCTGGTCGGGCCAGCAGCGCTGGAGGTAGCCGAAGGTGTCGGCGCGGACGCGGGGCGCCTTGCCGCCCGCGGGGGTGAGCTTCTGCTTGAGGATGAGGGAGAGGGCGTCGCCGAGGGCGCCGGTGCCCGAGAGCTGGACGTTGCCGTGGGCGTCGGTTTCGCCGCTGAAGATCTGGGTGGCGATGGGCTGGCTTTCTTCGTCCTGGATGCCCTCGCTGACGGCGATCTGGCAGCGTCCGTAGCGGTCGTAGACCTCGGAGACCTGCTGGACGAAGCGTTCGGTGTCGAAGGTGATCTCGGGGAGGTAGATGAGGTGGGGGCCCGTGCCTTCGCCGTTGCGGGCGAGGGCGGAGGCGGCGGTGAGGAAGCCGGCGTGGCGGCCCATGACGACGTTGATCTTGATGCCTGGGATGGAGGCGTTGTCGAGGGAGTCGGCGCGGAAGGCGTTGGCGACGAAGCGGGCGGCGGAGGGGTAGCCCGGGGTGTGGTCGTTGACGGGGAGGTCGTTGTCGACGGTCTTGGGGACGTGGAAGCAGCGGAGCTCGTAGCCCGCGGTGTCGGCGAGTTCGTTGACGATGCGGCAGGTGTCGGAGCTGTCGTTGCCTCCGATGTAGAAGAAGTAGCGGATGCCGTGCTTCTCGCAGGCGGTGAAGATGCGCTTGCAGTAGTCGGCGTCGGGCTTGTCGCGGGTGGAGCCGAGGGCGGCGGAGGGGGTGGCGGCGATTCGGGCGAGCTTGGCCTGCTCGATGGACGAGAGGTCGACGAGCTGGTCCTGTGTGAGGCCGCGGACGCCGTGGCGCATGCCGAGGATCTTCTTGATGGGGCTGCCGGCCTGGCCGGCGCCGGCGCCTCGGAGGCCCTCGATGATGCCGACGAGGCTCTGGTTGATCACGGCCGTCGGCCCTCCCGACTGCCCGATCACCGCGTTGCCCTCGATCATTCCGCCCGACATGGCTGCGCCTCCAAGGTTCGTTCGATTCGCGAGTCCGGGCGCGGAGCGTCCGGCCCCAGCATTATCCACCCTTCGATGATCCTTGTCCGCTCGGGGCCCGGGCGGGTGTCCCCGCTTCGTGCGGTCGCGCCGTGTGGGGCGTGTCTCACTACGCTGCGTCCATGCACACCCATTCGATCCGTCCGGTTTGTCTGGCCCTTGTCGCTCTCGGCGCGTTCGTCGCGGGGGCGGTGGGGCAGACGATGTCGCGTTCGCCCCTGTCGCCTCCTCGGAACGGCGTGCGGGTGGCGGAGAACGAGCTGGTCGCGTTTGTGAACGCGACGATCCATCCGGAGCCGGGCGTGACGCTCGAGGACGCGATGCTGGTCGTGTTCCGGGGGCGGGTGCAGGCGGTTTCGGAGCAGGTGGAGCCGCCCGCGGGGGCGCGTGTGCATGACCTGGGCGGTCGGCACGTGTATCCGGCGTTCGTCGACGCGTGGGTGGAGACGGAGACGCCCGAGGTTTCGGCGGAGGCGCCCGGGCGGCACTGGAACGCGTTGGTCACGCCTGAGCGGTCGGTGCTGGACGGGAAGGGGTTGAGCGAGAAGGCGGCGGAGGGGCTGCGGAAGAACGGGTTCGGGGCGGTCGCGGCGGTTCCCGAGGGGGGGATCTTCGCGGGTCGGGCGGCGGTCGTTTCGACGGCGGCGCGGCCTTCGGACGGTTCGGCGTTCTACGAGCCGCTGTACCGGGCGGACGTGTTCAACGCGGCGGACTTCATGACGGTGGGCTGGGGCGGTGAGAGCTATCCCACGAGCCACCCGGGGTGCGTGGCGCTGATGCGGCAGGCGTTGCTGGACGCGGACTGGCAGGCGCGTCGGGCGCGGCAGACGCGGGACGCGGGTCAGCGGGCGGCGCCGAACGCGCTGACGGCGCTGGCTGCGACACAGATTCCGATCTTCTTTGACTGTGCTCTGCCGCTCGAGGTGTTCCTCGCGGGGGACATCGCGGCGGAGTTCCGGCGGAGCTACGTGATCGTCGGGTCGGGCGAGGAGTACAAGTGGATCGATCCGGTGGTGGAGCTCGGGGTTCCGATCGTGACGCCCCTGCGGTTCCCGGCGAAGCCTGACGTGACCTCGGTCGGTCGGGCGGAGGCGGTGGAGATCGAGGAGATGATGTCGTGGGAGCAGGCGCCGGCGGGGCCTGCGCGGCTCGCGCGGAACGGGGTTCCGATCGCGATCACGAGCTCGATGCTGCCGGAGGGTCGGAAGTTTCTCACGGAGCTTCGCAAGGCGGTGAGCTACGGGCTGAGCCCGGAGGCGGCGCTGGCGGCATTGACGACGAACCCGGCGCGGATGCTTGGGATGGAGAGCCAGCTCGGGAAGCTCGATCGGAACTTCCGGGCGAACTTCATCGTGGCGGACGGGCCGATCTTCGACGACGACGCGCGGGTGTTGGACGTCTGGATCGATGGCGTTCGGCACGCGATCGACACGGCGGGCGAGAAGGGGTTGGAGGGGTCGTGGCGGTTCACGGTCGGGGATCCGGACGCGCCGGTTTTCGAGCGGGTGTTGAAGATCAGCGAGATGGAGAAGGGCAAGGCGAAGATCGCGCTGGACAAGAACCCGGCGCTGGAGGACGAGGATCCGGACCACGTCGAGAAGGTGCGTGAGGTGAGCGTTGATGGGCGGCGGGTGAGTTTCGTCGTCGATGATCCGCAGCCGGAGGGGGAGGGTGGCGCGGCGTCGGTGGTGTACATCCTTACGGGGTCGATGACGGACGGGGACACGATCCGTGGGTCGGCTGTGGCGCCGGACCAGTCGACGTTCCAGTGGCTCGCGACGCGGAACGCGCCGGAGAACCGGGAGGCGGCGTCGGAGGAGAGCTTCAAGCCGTTCGAGGGTGAGTGGCGGCTCGAGTTGGCGGAGCGGTTCCGGCTCGATCTGAAGATCGACAAGGACGGCGCGGCGACGATCGGTGAGGACACCGATGACGGTCGCGTGACGACGGACGACGTGGACGTCGCGGTCGAGGGCGACGTGATCGAGATTGATTTCGATCACACGCCTTTCGGTATGGAGGGGCGTTTCACGCTCCGCGGGACGCGGGCGGCGGGGGCGGTCTTCGGCACGGGCGAGCGTTCGGACGGGGAGGGGTTCACGTTCGTGGCGCTGCGGCCCGAGAACGACCCGGCGCCGCACCCGGGCTATCCGTTCGGGCCGTACGCGGTCGCGGAGCGTCCGAGCGACGAGCCGGTGTTGATCACGAACGCGACGGTGTGGACGCAGGGCGAGGCGGGGGTGATCGAGAACGGGTACGTGCTGCTCGAGGGCGGGAAGGTCTCGCGTGTCGGGGCGATGCCCGAGGGGCAGACGGGGCTTCCGGTGAACCGTCGGACGCGGACGATCGACGCGGACGGGATGCACGTGAGCCCGGGGCTGATCGACGCGCACTCGCACACGTCGCTGTTCCGCCTGGGCGTGAACGAGGGCGGTCAGGCGGTGACGGCGGAGGTACGGATCTCGGACTCGATCGATCCTTCGGCGATCAACTGGTACCGCCAGCTTGCGCACGGCGTGACGACGGTGTTGAACCTGCACGGATCGGCGAACCCGATCGGCGGGCAGAGCCAGACGACGAAGGTGCGTTGGGGCGTGTCACGTCCGCGCGACATGTACATGGAGGACGCGCAGCCGGGGATCAAGTTCGCGCTCGGCGAGAACGTGAAGCGGTCGAACTGGGGGCCGGCGAATCCGACGCGGTATCCGGCGACTCGGATGGGCGTGGAAACGCTGATTCGCGACCGGTTCACGGCGGCGCGGGAGTATCTCGAGGCGAAGAACGCGCGCGAGGGGCTCGATGGGCTTCGGGCGGAGCTCCGATCGGCGAACGAGGCGGGGAACTCGGAGGAGGCTTCGCGCCTGGAGTCGCGGATCGTGTCGTTGCAGCTCTCGTCGACGGAGTTCCGGCGCGACCTGGAGTTGGAGGCGCTCGCGCAGATCCTGACGGGCGAGCGGCTGATCCACTGCCACTCGTACCGACAGGACGAGATCCTGATGCTCGCGCGGATCGCGGAGGACTTCGGGTTCAAGATCGGGACGTACACGCACGGGCTCGAGGTGTACAAGGTCGCGGACGCGGTGAAGGAGAACGCGATCGGGGCGAGCCTGTTCAGCGACTGGTGGGCGTACAAGGTCGAGGTGCAGGACGCGATCCCGTACGCGGGTCCGTTGCAGAGCCGGGCGGGCGTCCTGACGAGTTACAACTCGGACTCGGACGAATTGGCTCGACGGATGAATCTCGAGGCGGCGAAGGTGCTCAAGTACGGCGGCGTGGATGAGAACGGGGATCCGTACTTCACGGCGCCCGACGCGCTGGCGTTCGTGACGCGGAACCCTGCGATTCAGCTCATGGTCGATGACCGGATCGGGAGTATCGAGGCGGGCAAGGACGCGGACGTGGTGATCTGGGACGGGTCGCCGCTCGGGTCGCGGTCGAACGTGCAGCGGGTGTTCATCGACGGGGCGGAGCGTTGGTCGGTCGATTCGGACGCGGCGCATCGGGAGTGGATCCGCGCGGAGCGGCAGCGGCTGACGCAGAAGATGCTCGCGAGCAAGGACGCGTCGTCCGGTTCGGATGACAAGGCGTCGGGAAGCGGGTCGAAGGGCTCGGATGACGACGAGGGGGCGGAGGAGGAGGACGTCGACAGCGACGAGCCGCCGTACGTCCGTCGGAGGCGCCTGCTCGCGCAGTCGATGGGCATGACGCCCGAGGGTCTCCCGACGCAGCCCGCGGAGGGCGATTGCGGTTGTCTGTTCCACACCTACCTGATCAGCGAGCGCGACGCCCAGTAAGGAAGAGGATCAACGATGCAGAAGATCATGAAGCAGAGCACGCGGGGCGGCGCTGGAGCGCATCGCGGGGTTGTTTCGGCGGTGGTCGTCGGGCTGTGCGTCGCGATGGGGCTGCCCGCGTCGACGGCGACAGGGCAGGACCTGACGGTGACGGCGCCCGCGCAGGATCACGCGATCGTGCTGACGGGCGGGACGGTGCATCTGCCTGACCGTGACATCGAGAAGGGGATCGTCGTCTTTGGCGGCGGCGAGATCACCACCGTCGGTGACGCGACGGCGCTGGCGCGGATGTCGTTCTCGGAGGACACGGAGTTCATCAACGTCGCGGGGCAGCACGTGTACCCGGGGCTGATCGCGCCGATGACGCGGTTGGGTCTGATCGAGGTCGGGGCGGTGCGCGCGACGCACGACTACGACGAGCTCGGCGAGGCGACGCCCGAGGTCCGGGCGATCGTGGCGGTGAACCCGGACTCGACGATCATCCCGGTGACGCGGTCGAACGGTGTGCTGCTGGCGGGTGTGTTCCCGCAGGGGGACGTCGTGCCTGGTCGGGCGAGCGTGATCAAGCTCGAGGGGTGGACGTGGGAGGACATGTCGGCGACGGCGGATCCGAAGACGGACGCGGGGCTGGTGATCAACTGGCCGGCGGCGCGTGTGAACACGAACCGTTGGACGGGGAAGGCGGACGACGATCGCGAGGAGCAGCGGCGGTGGTCGATCGCGGATCTGCGTGAGCTGTTCGATTCGGCGCGGGCGTACGCGAGCGCGAAGGATCATCGCCCCGGTGGCGCGACCGACCTCCGGCTGGAGGCGTTGATCCCGATTCTGGAGGGGCGTCAGCGGGCGTTCATCAACGCCAACGACGTCGAGCAGATCCAGGACGCGGTGGCGTTTGCGATCGAGCAGGGGATCGACATGGTGCTCACGGGCGGACGGGACGCCACGCTGTGCGCGGACCTGCTCATCGAGCACGACATCCCGGTGATCGTGCAGGGGACGCATCGGTTCCCGAAGCGTGCGGACAGCCCGCACGACGCGCCGTATTCGCTGCCGGCGCGGCTGCGAGACGCGGGCGTGAAGTTCGCGATCAACTCGGCGGACCGTGACGGGAACATCCGGAACCTGCCGCACGAGGCGGCGATGGCGGCGCGGTACGGGCTGACGGATCGGGAGGCG
>PAKY01000109.1 GCA_002706885.1 Phycisphaerae bacterium | reverse complement strand
GCCGACGTCGGGCGACGCGGTGTTCTTCCCGATCGACCAGTCGCGACTCGGCGAATCGATCGGTCGCCCGGCGATCCGCAACGATGTCACGCCGTTCATCGGCGGCGTCGCGATCCTCATCGACGATCTCTCGCCGAGCGTCTCGGCGGAACAACTCAGCGAGCGTGTCGCCCGGACGAGGAGCGGCCCCGGCTTCGACGGCGCGCTCAACCGTCAAGTCGAGCTGGTCGTCCTCGAGGGGACACGCGGCGCGGTCGAGTCAGCGGCGCTGCTCGTCTATGACCAGGGCCTGAGCTACTTCGACGACGCGGACAACTGGGAGAGCGACCTCGCGAGGCAGGAGTGGGAGCTTGTCCGTACGGCGCTGACCACGGCGGAGGTCTCCGCGAGCGTGCAGAACTTCAGCCCGGTGGTCGCCGAGCGGTTCCAGCAGCAGGCGGTGGTGTCGGTGTTCCTGAGTCTGCTGCTCATCCTGATCTACATCTGGGTGCGGTTCGGCTCGGTGCGTTACTCGCTCGCGGCGATCGTGACGCTTCTCCACGACGTGCTCGTCGCGATCGGTCTGATCGCGGTGGCCGAGATCCTCTATGAGCACGAGCTGACCGAGCCGTTCGCTCAGGCGATCGGGCTCGAGCCGTTCAAGATCGACCTGAACCTGGTCGCGGCGATCCTGACGATCATCGGCTACTCGCTGAACGACACGATCATCATCATGGACCGCATCCGCGAGAACCGCGGAAAGCTTCCGTACGCGAGCAAAGAAGTCGTCAACCTCGCCATCAATCAGACCATCAGCCGAACGGTGATCACATCGGGCACGACGTTCATTGCGACGCTCATCCTCTACCTGTACGGCGGAAGTGGCGTGCGTGCCTTCAGTTACGCGCTGCTCTGCGGCGTCGTGGTCGGTACTTATTCGTCAATCGCGGTGGCGTCGCCCCTCGTCTGGACGCGGAAGCTGAGCGGAGCGGCGGCCCGTCCGACCTCGACTCGCGACGATGACGCGGCCGGCAAGCTCCCATAAGAGTCTCCCAAGTGCTCGGACGGGCTGGCGTATTGTCGAGGTGGGGTGACCCGCCGGCCGCGGGTGACCGATGGACGGTGGTGTGATGAATCAGCTCTCGACGCGAGTCCTCACCGGCGCGACGATCCTCATCCTGACGTGGGGGATCGTCTACTGGCTCTGGGAGCCCGGCCCGAGCGACGCGGTGCCGATGGCGGCGCTCGCGCCCGAAGGGGCGCCGATCGAAACCGCGACGTCCCAGATCGTCGATCCGCTGCTCCGGCGCGACGCCGAACCGACGCCGCGGACCCAAGCGATCCCGAGCCGCGCCGAGGGGCGTCGGCCGGTCGATGCAGACGTCCGGACCCCCCGGACCACGCCCCAGACCACCCCGCGGAACGCCGCCCGAAGCGATGAGATCGCCGCGGAGACCGTCGAAACTGAGAAGCCGACGCCGTCCACCGTGGTCCCGCCGCGGTTCCGCGAGGTGACCGTCCGCGACGGCGACACGTTCGAGCGGATCGCTCGTCGCGAATTCGGATCGATCGGGATGGTCGACGTCGTCGCCCGCGCGAACCCGCGTGTCGACCCGCGGCGGCTCCGTATCGGCATGGTGCTGAGAATCCCGCTCGATCCGAGCAACATCCAGGGCAAGCCGGTTGAGGGCGCCGAGCGGCCCTCGCGCCCGATCGCCACCCCGCTCCGCGAGTACGTCGTCTCGAGCGGGGACACGCTCTCGGGCATCTCGCAGCGCTTCTACGGCTCGAGCCGCTTCACGCGCGAGCTGTACGAGGCGAATCGGGATGTGATGCCCGACATCGACAGCCTCGGGATCGGCATGACGCTCAAGATTCCAGAGCTCTCAGCGGACGACTAACCGTCCAATCAACCGCGTACGATCGCTCATGCCCTCGCCCGAGACCTTCATCGTCACCGGCGGCGCCGGGTTCATCGGCGCCCACCTCGTCGCCCAGCTCATGGCCCGCGTGGCCGATGCGCAGATCATCGTCATCGACGACTTCCGCACGGGCACGTTCGCGAACCTGACCGCGGCGTGCGAGCGGGCTGGGGTCGGGCCGTTCACGGGGACGGTGGCGCCGGACAGCGTCGAGCGGGTGGACTGGCCCGGCGTGATCGAAGGCCTTGAGCCGCGGGCGATCTTCCATCTCGCGGCGATCACGGACACCACCGTGACCGACGAGGCGGAGATGCTCCGGGTCAACACCGAGCCATTCATCGATCTGCTCGATGCCTGCCTCGAGAACGACACACGCCTTGTGTACGCCTCGAGCGCGGCGACGTACGGCGCCGGGCCGACGGAGAAGCGGCCGCTGGTCGAGGGTGACGCTGGGCGTCCGAGCAACGTCTACGGGTTCAGCAAATGGCTGATGGAGTGCGAGCACAGGCGCCGCGACGCCGAGCGGGCGCGGGAGCGGAAGTCGCCCGGCCTGGTCACGGGGCTCCGGTTCTTCAACGTCTTCGGGCCCGGCGAGACGAACAAGGGGCACATGGCGAGCATGGTCCACCAGCTCGCGACGCGGATGCTCGACGCCAAGCGCCCGCGGGTCTTCGAGGACGGGGAGCAGGCGAGAGACCAGGTCCCGGTCGAGGACGTCGTGGACTGCTGCCTCGCGGCGGCGGGTCTTGGCGAGAAGCGGGCGCCGAAGCCGGGGGTGTACAACCTCGGATCGGGGCGGGCGACGAGCTTCAACGAGATCATCGACACGCTTCGACCCGCGCTCGGGCTCGACGCGGAGACGACGCCGACCGATTACTTCGAGATGCCAGCGCACATCGCCCGGTTCTACCAGGCGTACACCTGCGCGGACATGTCGGCGACCCGGGAGGGTCTCGGGTGGTCGCCGAGCCGCGACCCGATCGAGCGGATGCGGGCTCTGGCCCTCTCCCTCGCCAGCGATCGCTCAGCCTCCGCTACCATGGCGCCGACCGCGTAAGTACCGCTTCGATATCGCGACCGAACGGGAGCGCCGCAGTGAGCATCAAACGGATCCTCGTCACCGGCGGCGCCGGGTTTCTTGGCAGCCACCTGTGCGATCGCCTCGTGGACGCGGGGCAGGACGTGATCTGCCTCGACAACTTCTTCACGAGCCAGAAGTCCAACGTCGCGCACCTGCTCGACAAGCCGAACTTCGAGCTGATCCGACACGACGTCACGCATCCGCTCTGGCTCGAGGTCGACGAGATCTTTAACCTCGCGTGCCCCGCGGCGCCGGGGCACTACCAGTTCAACCCGGTCAAGACGATGAAGACGAGCGTGCTCGGGGCGATCAACGTCCTCGGCATGGCGAAGCGTTGCCGCGCGAAGGTCTTCCAGGCCTCGACAAGCGAGATCTACGGCGACCCCGAGGTCCACCCGCAGCCCGAGAGCTACAAGGGCTCGGTCAACACGATCGGCCCGCGCGCCTGCTACGACGAGGGCAAGCGTGCCGCGGAGACGCTCTTCTTCGACTACCACCGCATGCACCGCACCAAGATCAAGGTCGTGCGGATCTTCAACACCTACGGGCCTCGCATGCACCCGTTCGACGGACGCGTGGTGAGCAACTTCATCCGCCAGGCGTTGATGGGCGAGGACATAACGATCTTCGGCGACGGCCAGCAGACGCGGAGCTTCTGCTACGTCGACGACCTGATCGACGGCTTCCTCGCGCACATGAACGGGCCCGACGATTTCCCGGGACCGGTCAACGTCGGCAACCCGGGCGAGTTCACGATCAAGCAGCTCGCCGAGCTCGTCATCGAGCTGACGGGGGCGCCGAGCAAACTGGTCTACCGCGAGGCGCCCGCCGACGATCCGATGCAGCGCCAGCCCGACATCAAGCTCGCCCGCGAGAAGCTCGGGTGGGAACCGAAGGTCGCGCTCCGCGAGGGTCTGGAACGGACGATCGCGTACTTCAAGAGTGTGAACTTCGACGACTTCAGGGCGCCGACGCCGAACTATTGAGCCTTTGACAATTGAATATGTTAGGATCCCTTCCGCTTCGTGACCGAACAATCCGTCGCGGAAGGGCAAACGATGGGCTGGAAAGGAACGCTTCGATCGATGAATGCCGCCGCACGACGTGCGGAGCAAGCCAACGCTCGCGCCGATAGAGCAAAACAGCGCGAACTGGCATCACTCGAGAAGGGTTACAACTCGGCAATACAGGACATCGAGCGAGCAGCAACATCGCTTCACAAGCAGATCAGCAACTTTTTTGCGAGCGCCACCGACCGGCCAATAAAAACACTAGATATCAACTTTTCATCAGACAGAGGTTTCTCGGTCGAATCGACAAGCCTGTCCGCGGGCGACCTCTCTCTTCGTGTCGGGTTCGACATCGACTCCAGCTCTCCTGGTAAGTCTTTCACTCCTAATGGGTTCACCGGTGACGGATGGACAACCCAAGCACACGACGCACTGTTCTCGCCGTTCGGTATATTTATTTCACTGTCGATATCAAATCATTCTAACGACTATATAATTCGCCCTAAACTATTTAATAAGACCAATAGAGATTCCAGCAGACTCTACATCATCGTCGACGGAACCGACGAGTACCTTTATCCGATCGAGTGCACACTACCGGCCGAAGTTCCCCCTGGCAGAACCGCAACAGGCGTCGCTGCATTCGCTCTCCCGTCGACACCTGATCAACTCGACTCGTTCTCGATCTATCTTTCGAACGTAAAGCTCGAACAAACGCGGTCGAAGGTTGAGAACATCGCCTTTCATTGGAGCGGTGTGCCGATTCGAGGCACCGCCGCGTCTGGAAAATCAACAGCATTTCTCGAACAAGACGCCCATCGAATCGTAGATCAATGGTCACAACAAAACATAAACAGCATGCGCGATCAGTTCAATAAAGCGCTACAGCGGTCCAAAGGCTGCCTTTTGTTCATTCTCCCGGCAGGAATACTCTTGGCGATATTGTCGATGATCTTGACCCGAACAATAGTTCAAAATTTAATTTGAAAACTAATACCGTGCCTCGATTTTATAAAGAGAGACGAGTCAGAAATTTTCGTTGATCACTGCCTGCACGGTCTGGAGCGCTATCTCGGCGATTCTTACCTCATGACCACACCCTCTCCCCGAATCCTCAAGTCCGTCCCCTACCGCCGCGTCCCCGACCTCCCCCGCGCCGTCGCCTTCTACACCGATCAGCTCGGCTTCGAAGCGATCCAGACCATCGCCGACACCGAGGGACGCCCGTTCTTCGTCATTGTCCGCCGGGGCGAGGCCACGCAGATGCTCTCGTCGCGCCCCGTTCACCACCGGGACCGACTGATGTGGATCTACGTCGACAATGTCGACGCGGCACACCGCGAGCTCGTCATCGCGGGAGCGGATATCCCGTTCCCGCCCACCGACCAGCCGCACGGCAACCGCGAGTTCCTGGTCGAGGATCCTGCCGGCGAGACGCTGGTCTTCGCGCAGATCCTCGTGGAATCACGGATGCTCGAGGGATCGCCGAAGTCGTAGGCTCGTGCCGTGCGAAGCCCCGTGTCAGCCATCTGCCTATTCGTCGCCGCATATCAGCCGTTCGATGTGTACACCTTGCGATTGATGCGAAGCGTGCTGCCGCCAGCGGGCGTGGAGCACCGAACGATTGCAACGGTCAAACTCGAAGCAACGGCTTAGACGCCCGCATGCTCCGCCGTCGGCGCTGATTCGGTCGCGAGTCGCGGCGGGGCGAGATCGCCCGTGATGAGTCGCGCCCCACGCCGGAAGGTGACGTAGTTCCACAGCCATTCCATCATCACGATGAACCGGTTGCGGAAGCCGATCAGGAAGAACAGGTGCACCCCCGCCCACATCACCCACGCCACAAAGCCGTGGACGTGGCGTCCGAAGACCTGCCCGGTCGCGCGGTGGCGGCCGATGGTGGCGAGGAGACCTTTGTCGCGATACTTGAACGCTTCGGTCGGCGCTGACCCCGTTCGCAACGCTTCGCTGATCGAACGACCGGCGTAACGGCCCATCTGGATCGCGGCGGGCGCGACGCCCGGGACCTCGTCGCCGTCGTCCTCGACGCGCTGGGCAAGATCGCCAACGACGCTCACCTCGGGGCGCCCGTCGGGATGCAGGAACGCGTCGACCGTCACACGCCCTCGCCTGTCCGTCTCGACGCCGAGCATCTTCCCGAGCGGAGACGCCTTCACGCCCGCCGCCCACACCACCGTTCGCGCGTTGACACGTTCCTCGCCGAGCCACACACCTTCGCCGTCGATACTCGTCACGCTCCGACCGAGCCAGACGGAGACGCCCAACTCTCGGAGCTGGTCGAGGGCCTTCCGCGAGCACTCTTCATCCATCGCTGCGAGCACGCGGTCCTGCGCCTCGAGCAGGATGACCCTCGCCGAGGCGGTATCGATCCGGTGGTAGTCGCCCCGCACGACCTTCAACGCAATCTCCGCGAGCGCCCCGGCCATCTCAACGCCAGTCGGCCCGGCGCCGACCACGATGAACGTCAGGGCCGCGCGCCGCGCGTCCTCGTCCTCGGCCATCTCGGCGGTCTCGAACGCCATGAGCACGCGCCGCCGGATCTCCACCGCGTCCTCGATCGTCTTGAGACCCGGGGCGTGTGGAACCCAGTCATCGTTTCCGAAGTAGGAGTGCGTCGCGCCGGTCGCGAGCACCAGGCGGTCATACACGATCTCACGCCCGTTCACGGTGATCGCCCGCCGATCGGCGTCGATCGCCCTGACCTCTCCGAGCACCACCTCGCAGTTCCGTTGCTTCGCGACGATCGATCGGATCGGCGCCGCGATGTCCGCGGGGCTCAGAGCCGCCGTCGCGACCTGGTAGAGCAATGGCTGAAACGTGTGGTGGTTGCGTCGATCGATCAGGATCACGCGGGCGTCGGCGCCGTCGAGTTCACGGACCGCTGCAAGACCCGCGAACCCCGCCCCGACGATCACAACGGTCGGCCGTTCCTTCGCCATGGCGGACTGTAGCTTCGGCCTGTCAACGCCGAGCCCGACGGGTTAGGCTTGGTCCATGCGTATCGCGATCACCGGCGCCGCCGGCTTCATCGGTTCTCACCTGTGCAGGCGGCTCGCCGGCGCGGGCCACACGATCGTCGGCTTCGTCCGTGAATCGAGCCAGTGGTCGGCGGTCCAGCCGTACTGCGAGCGATTCGTCTTCGGCGATCAGTCCGACGAATCGAAGTTCCTTGAGTTCTGCCACGACGCCGACGCGGTCGTCCACAACAGCTTCGACTGGTCGCTGGTGACCGGCGGCTACCGCCAACGCGGCGGGCTCCGCCGCCACATGCTCGGGAACCTGGTCAGCTCGCTCCGCCTGCTCGAGCTCTCGCACCCCCGACCGTTCGTCTATCTCAGCTCGGTCGCCGTCCACCACGACATCCTGCCCGAGTGGGATCACAAGCCCGACGAGGCGCACCCGCTCCGCCCGTCGAGCGCGTACGGCGCGTGCAAGGCGGCGGTGGAGGCCCACCTCTGGGCCGAGCACTTCGAGCGCGACCGCGCGACCTGCGCCGTCCGCCCCTGCGCCGTCTACGGCATGGACCCGAAGCTCGACCGCACGATCGGCTTCTCGATCCTCCGCCAGATCATCCAGGAACGCCACTACGAGAAGTCGGGCGGCGGCAAGTTCGTTCATGTCGACGACGTCACCGCCGCGATCCACGCGGCGCTCGAGCGCCCCGAGCGCTCAGCCGGCAAGCCCTTCCACCTCGCCGACTGCTACGCGCGGTGGACGGACCTCGCGCAATGGGGCGCCGAGCTGCTCAAGATCCGCCCCGAGATCGTCGTGACGAGCGAACCCGACAGCGTGAATCACTTCGACAAGACCGCAGCCAAGTCGCTCGGCCCCGACGTTGATCTCGAGCGAGGCCACGACGGACTCCGCGCTCATCTCGAGCAACTTGTCAGCGAGCTCAGGCGTCAGGGTCTCGACAAGTAGACCGCGCCGTCACCCGACCAACCTCGGCAGCACAGCGCCGGACGCGCCCCGCAGCGCCACGTCGACCACCGAACTGATCGGTGTTCCGTCTGGATTCACCTCGACCGTGCGCGCGCCGATTCGTCTCGCCTCATGGATGAACCCCGCCGCCGGGTGCACCACCGCGCTCGTCCCCACCGACATGAATACATCGCAGGATGACAGTGCCTCGAAAGAGCGCTCCAACGCCACCGCGGGCAGCGCCTCGCCGAACCACACGACGCCAGGGCGGATGATCTCCCCGTCATTGAGCGTCATCGGGTAACGCTCGAACGGTTCATCACGCAGCGTCGCAGGCCGCCCACTCCGCACGCCGCGCCAGGCGAACAGCGAACCATGCAGTTCGACGACTTTCACGCTCCCAGCGCGTCGGTGCAGCCCATCGACGTTCTGCGTCAGCAGCGTGAACGATCCGCCGCGGCTCGCGAGTTCACGCTCGATCGACGCCAGCGCGAGGTGCCCCGGGTTCGGCTCGGCCTTGAGGCACATCACCCGCCGCCAGTCGTACCACCGCGTCACCATCTCGGGGTCGGCGTCGAATGCCTCGGGGGTCGCGAGCGTCTGCGGGTCGAACTCGGCCCACAACGCCCGCATGTCGTCGGGCCCGCTCTCCGCGAGAGCGCTCGCCGCCTCACGGAACGTCGGTATCCGACTCTCGGCGCTCACCCCGGCGCCCGTGAGCACCACGACCGACCGCGCCGAACGGAGCCAATCCGCGACCTGTGCGATCTGGTCGTCCATCCGCGTTCAGCCGCCGATCGCTGCCTTCAACCGCTCGATGTTCGCCCGCATCGCGGTGACGTAGTCACCCTCCGCCGGCTTCGACTCGACCGGCGCAAACACAACGCTCTCGACCCCCATCGACGACAGCGCTTCCCTCGTCGCCTCGATCGGCGCCGATTCCCAGAGCATGATGAGGCGCTGACCCGACGCCGCTTCGTCAACCGCGACGCGAACGGCCATGAGTTGCTGGTTCGCAGCGGGCGCGTCAGGGTCAAGGTCGAAGTTGGTGATCTCCCACCCGCGGCGACGCGCGAGGTAGTTGTAAGCGGGGTGCGCCGCGAGGAGTGTCACGCCGCTCGCGTCGATCGTGCCGAGTTCCGCCTCCAGCGCCGTGAGGTTCTTCTTGAGCTCGGCGAACCCAGCCCGGAAGCTCTCCTCGTGCTCGGGCCACCACTCGACCATCGCGTCGTAAATCACCTCCGCCTGCGAGAGCGCGTTCGTCGGATCCACCCAGGTGTGCCCATCGATCCCCTTGTGTGTGTGCAGCCCCTGCGCGCCGTGCGAGTGCGTCTCGCCCGTCTCGATCACGATCGGACGCTCGATCGCCTCGCCGGTGTCCACCACCCGAGAACGCGGCAGCGGCGCGGTGATCACCCACTTCTCGAAGTTCGATCCGTTGACGATGGCGATCGATGCGTTCTGATACGCGTTGACCGCCTCCGCCGACGGGCGCCACGTCGCGGGATCCTCCCCGTCCGGCAAGGGGCACTCGACCACGACCGCCCCGCCCGCGATCCGCTCGGCGAAGTACTGCGTCGGATAAAACGTCGTGCGGATGACGCCGTCGCCACGCTCTGTGTCGGACGTCGAGCCCGAAGGCCTGCACCCCGTGGACGCGGCGATGCTCGCCAATAGCGCGAAGAGCACGCAAACCAGCCCGGTCGTTCTCAGCATCGAAAACCTCCGAAGCGATCTCTACAGCACGAACCCGTACAACGCGTCACCGAACGACATCGCCATCGCCGCGCCGATCGACGCCAAAACGATACCACCCGCGAGCAACAGGCCGAACTCCATCCAGAACACACCACGAACGACACCCACCGAGGCGCCGATTTCCCGAAGCGTTGCCATCTCCTCCATCCGAGCGCGGTAGCTCAGGATCGCGATCAACCCAAGCAACGCAAGCGTGACCGCCCCGAGCGCCACCGCAACCGCGTCGATCAGCGTCCGGAGGCGCACGACGAACGCGATCAGATCGTCGATCACCACCGCGGGCTCCACCGCCTGTAGATCGGGCGTCGCGTTGATCCGCTCCGCGACGATCGTCCGCGTCTTGTCGGAATCGGGAAACAGCAACGCAGCCGAAAGCGGCAGGTCGTCGCGTTCACCATGGATGTGAAACGACGCCACGTTCTCGTCCGTGATCCGCTGATACTCGACGACCGCGCCCGAAAGCGCGACATGCTCCTCACTCCGACCGATCAGCTTCCCAGGATCGATCACCGCCGCCGCCGCCTCGTGCCCGTGCGCGATGCCCTCGATCACCCACGACGTCTCGAGATCAACAAACACCGCGTCGTCGTCGGGCGTCCCCGTCGGCTCGAGCACACCGACGACGCTCAGCATCAGCGACGGCGGCGCGGTGATGTCGTACGAGCGCACCTGATCCGTCGGGATCTCGCCGCCCGCGCCCACGCCCAGCCGCGCCGACGCCCGCGACCCAATCAACGCCTCGCCCAGCGCCGCGAGCATCCGCCCCTCGCGGACGCGCAGCCCCCGCAGTTCGACGTAGTCGAAGCTCGACCCGACAACCGGCGCCCCGCGTGCCGTGTACCGCGCATGAATCGGCACGCCGAACACGCCGTCTTCCCCGTCGATCTCGGCAAACGCCCCCGTCGAGAGCGGACCTAGATCGCTCGCTCGGAAGTGCAGCGCGTTGAACACCAGATCGAATCGGCTCCCCTTCGCCCCGACGACGAGCGGCACGGTCGCCGCCCGCGAGCGCATCGCCGCCCCGAAGTCCGCCACGATCACCCGCGTCACCAGAGGCAACCCGATCACAACGCCCAGACAGACGCACAACACGAGCGAACGCCCCCAGTTCGCGCGCGCATGCGCGATCGCCAGCCCGAGCGCCCCGATCACGACACGGCTCCCGTCGCCATGGTGGTCAGCTTGTCGAGTTCGACCACCCTCCCGAATCGCCCGAGCAGGCCATGATCGTGCGTGACGAACAGCACCGTCGACCCGATCGCCTCCGCCTCGTCCATGATGAGATCGACCACCCCAGCCGAACGCGCCGGGTCCAGGTTCCCGGTCGGCTCGTCGCACGCGATCAACGCGGGCGAAGCGAGCAACGCCCTGCAGATCGCCACACGCTGCCGCTCACCCTGGCTCAGCCTCCCGGGCCGCCGATCGAGCAACCCCGCGATCCCCGCGCGTTCCGCGAGCGAACGCGCCCTCGCGTCCGCGTCGCGCGCCGACATCAACGACGGATCGAGCCGCCGCGGCAGCGTGATGTTCTGATGCGCCGTCAGGTAGTCGAGCAGCGCAAACCCCTGGAAGACCATCCCGATGTTCCGCCGACGCACGCGACGCCGCGCGCCCTCACCCATCAGTGACACCCGCTCGCCGAGCACGCAAACCTCACCTGTATCGGGCGTCAGCGACCCGATGAGCAGCCGCAGCAGCGTCGTCTTCCCGCACCCGCTAGGCCCGATCAACGCCGTATGCTCGCCAACGCCGATCGTCAATTCCGGGACCTCAAGCGAGAACGCCTCCCCCGCTCCGCCGTAGCGGAAACGAAGCCCCTCCACCGCGATGACAGGCGCGTCAGAAGTCATCGCCACCGAGCGAATCGAGAAGTTCCTCAATCGTTTGAGGACCAGGCGAGACCCCACTGGCTCCGCCAGTGTCGATGCGCCGCTGCGAGAGGATGCGCTGCCCGGTGATCCGCCACCCGGCCTGAGGAACCGCCCTCACCTCATACTCTGCCTCGTACGAGTTTGTCCGCGTGTGCGCATGGCCCCAGTGGTAAACGGTTCCGTCGACCGTCCACGTGAAATGCGCCTTGAACGCCGGACGACGCTTCCCGTTCGCCGTCCCCGCCTCGACGTCGCTGATCGTCAGCCTGCCCGGCGCGATCGCCGTGACCACGCCGCGCAGGTCGTCGTTCTCCGCCTGCCTGAGCGACGCCTTGATCTGCTTGTACACCGTCTCGTGCAGATCGCCCGCGACCGACCGCTCGAGCGCGTCGTACACGTCGCTATCGCTCGTGTAGTCGAACGCGCGGTACAGGTTCCGGTGCAGGCTGAGAAAGACCTTCTCCGCCTCGAGCTTCGTGATCGCCGCGGGCGGTGTCTCCGTCCCCTTGATCGAGACCGTGTACGCGTCCACCGCCGCCAGACCGAGGATCGCGAACGCGATCCCGCCGAAGAACGGCCGCATCGCGTGCCGCCGACCGTGGCGGCTCCTCACCGCTGAGACCACGAACGAGAACACGCTGAACGCCGCCGCCGCGACCGTGATCGCGGAGATCTGCTGCGCCTCGCCGGGCCGTGGGGGCGCATCGATCCTCGCGAAACGCGACGCGGCGGTCGCGCCGTCGGCGTGCCAGGTGAACGTCGGCTGCGCTTCCGAGAACCGGATCGGCTCCTGCGCGCCCTGCGCGGTCAGCAAGGCCTCGAGCACCATCGACGGCGCCTCACCATCCGCCGCGCCCTCCATCTCCGCCCCGAGCACGTCGTCCGGGTACGTCGGCCACGTGATCGACACCGACTCCGGAGGCGTCTGCGTGACATAACTCAACATCGCCACGAGCCGGATCAGCCCACGCATCCCCGTCCGCGGAAACAACGCCACCATCGAGGGGTCGGGATCATCGAACAGTCTCGCGGCCTCGATCACCGGCTCGACGACCTCTCCGTCGATCTCGCAGACGATCTCCTCCCTCGCGTACCGCTCGAACGCCTCGATCAACGCCGCGCTCTCCGACGGCGCAACGGCGTCGATAGATTCCCGCCCGACCGGCGTCGTGACATCCATGAACGCGAGGTTGACCCCCACCGCGAACCGGACGCCGCCGTCCTCGATCGTGATCCGAAGGTCGGCGTGAGGCCCGTCCTGTGGGTGGACGCCCGATGCCCGCGCAGCGACAACCATCGCCAACAGGCCAAGCCAGAACGCGAAGACGCGCGTGCCACCACCCCGCATGCGCGGGCATCCTAGTTGGCGCGGAAGCCCCCCGCGACAAGGCCCCGCAACCGACTTACGCTGATCGCGGTAGCCACAGCGTCCGCGCCCGCGATCCGCGGGATCGATGACGCTCCCAATCCGTAGAAAGAGGCCTTCCATGAACAGAACGGGATGGACCACGCTGTGCCTGGCTTCGCTCGCCCTCGGCGCGACCGCCGTCGCCGCAGACACTTCGGCCAACACAGCCGCCGCCCGCGCCCTCGCCACGACCCAGCTCAAGGGCGCCCCCATCGCGGACGCTCTGGCCAACGCGACGGACGACGTCCGGATCTACAACGACCACCTGACCACCCTCGCGAGCCCCTATATGGAGGGTCGCGTCCCCGGGTCCGAGGGCATGGAGCGTGCCCGCGCCTACGTCGAGTACTACCTCACCCGCTACGGCGCCGAGCCGGCCTTTCCCGCCGAGAGCGGCGAAGCCTTTTCGAGCTACCGAGACCCGTTCGCGCTCGGCGGGACCTGGAACGTCAGCGACGAGAACATGCTCGTCCTGACCTCGGACGGCCCGCTGAACATGAAGGCCGAAGAGGACTTCGTCTTTACGGGCCTCGGTCAGGAGGGAACGGTCGCCGGGCGCGCGGTGTTCGTTGGCTACTCGATCGACAACGGACCCGACGACTACTCGAGCTACGCCGAGGAAGATGACCTCACGGGCAAGATCGCCGTCATGCTCCGCTTCGAGCCGATGGACGGCGAGGGCAAGAGCCGCTGGAACGAAGGCGGCTCGTGGACAGGCCGAGCCTCGTTCAACAACAAGCTCCAAGCCGCCGAACGCCGCGGCGCCGCCGCCATCATCGTCATCAACACGCCCGGCGCCGACGACGACCGGATCGACCGCCTCGACCGCTTCGCCTCGGGAGGCGGCGCGAGCGACGTCCCCGTGTTCATGATGTCGGGCGAAGCGGGCGAACGCCTCATCGAGGCCACCGACCCAGAGAGCCGCAGCCTCGGACGCCTCCGCCGTCGAGCCGATCGCGGTGGCGGTGTCGTCGAGCTCGACGCCGCGATCACCCTCAAGGGCAAGGGCG
This sequence comes from Phycisphaerae bacterium, assembly GCA_002706885.1. GTDB lineage: Bacteria > Planctomycetota > Phycisphaerae > Phycisphaerales > UBA1924. Next base: position 10,570 of record PAKY01000109.1, on the reverse strand, counting down.
AGCGCAAGAGCATCTCCGCGGAGAACGTCGGCGGTGTCTTCAAGGGCACGGGCGACCTCGCCGACGAGTGGATCGTCGTCGGCGCCCACATGGACCACCTCGGCATGGGCTACTTCGGCTCACGCACCGGCCCAGGCGAACTCCACCCCGGCGCCGACGACAACGCGTCGGGCTCGGCGGGCGTGCTCCTGCTCGCCAAACAGATCAGCGAGCGCATCGCCGAGCTCCCCAAGGATGAACCCCGTCGCTCGATTTTGCTCATCTGCTTCGACGGCGAAGAGAGCGGGCTGAATGGCTCGCGCCACTACGTCTCCGACCCGATCGCCCCGATCGAGAACCACGTCCTGATGATGAACTGGGACATGATCGGGCGCATCACCGAGGACCGCGTCGGCGTCTCCGGCCTCGACACGGGCGACGGCATGCGTGCCTTCTTCGAGCCGTTCTTCGAGGGCTGCGGTCTCGACGTCAAGGCGGGCTCGACCATGATCGGCGCGAGCGACCACACCTCGTTCAGCAACCGACGCATCCCCGTCATCTTCGGTCACATCGACGGCCTCCACGCCGACTACCACACCCCCGCCGACGTGAGCTGGAAGATCAACCGCGTCGGCGCCACGAAGACCGTCCTGCTCTTCGCCGACATGGTCATGGGCTACGCGGGCCACGACGAGGTGTTCGAGTACGCCGCGCAACAGTCCGCTTCCCGCGGGCCCGAGATGGACATCAAGGTCCGCATGGGCGTCGTGCCCGCCAACTACAGCGACGAGGACCCCGGCATCCCGATCTCGGGCGTCAGCCCCGACGGCCCCGCCGACAAGGCCGGCCTCAAGGGCGGCGACCGCCTCGTCCGCTGGGACGGCGTCAAGATCGGCGACATCATGGACTGGATGGGCATGCTCTCCAAGCACGAACCGGGCGACGAGGTCAAGGTTGGCGTGAAGCGCGACGGCGAGGAAATCACCCTCACCGTCAAGCTCGAAGCCCGCTGACCGCCGCTCAGGAATCGCCCAACGCACACCGAGCCGGATTGTCCCCAGTCCGGCTTTTTCATGCGCGCCCAGAGCTAGCCAAGAGCGAATCGTCGAACGGCTACGCCGCGCTCCGCCCCGCGAGGCTCCCCACCGCGGGCTCCGACATCGGGCGTCGGAAGTAGTACCCCTGGGCGTATTCGACACCGAGCTCAAGGCAGAACTCGAACTCCGCCTTCGTCTCGAAACCCTCCGCGACGACGGCGACGCCACGATCCTGAGCGAGCCGCGCCACGCCCGCGTACAACCCCGGGCGCCCGCCCTCGACCGCCCGACGGAGCAGGTCGCGATCGAGCTTGACGTAGTCCGGAACGAACCGCTCGTCGCTGAGCAGCGACGCGCTCCCGCTACTCAGGTCACCCAGCGCGACGCCCGCGCCACGCGATCGATACGCCTCCACGATCCGACGCAACTGTTCGGCGTCGGGATACGTCTCGCTCTCGATCACCTCGAAAACGAATCGATCGAACGGCACGCCGAGACTGTTTGCCGCCGAGAACGTCGACTGCAGGCACGTCGCGGGGTCGTACACCGTCATCGGAAAGAAGTTAATGAACAGCTTCAGCCCCGATCGCAGGTACTCCGCCGACTTGATGATCGCTTCCCGCCGCAACGCCTCGTCGAGGGCGAGCAGCTCGTCGTGCGCGTGCGCCGCGTCCACCAACAACTCAGGCCCGATCCCCCACCCATCAACCCGCGCCCTCGCCAACGCCTCGTTCCCGATCACCTCGAACGTGCGGGCGTCAACGATCGGCTGATAGTGAAAGGCGATGTTCTGTGGAAGCAGCGCGTCGGAGAACCACGGGGTTTCGATCTGACGGATTCCCCGCTCGACCGGGCCCGCCCGCCACGGGTCGAACGACCCGTCGTTTGCGATGACGCACGCGCGGGTCGTCTGCCGCTCGAACACCGACAGCAGGCTGAGCACATCGCGCAGCTCGTCGAGACGATCCACGGGCGCCGCGAACAGGCCCTCGCGATCGGGAGACTCGTCGAACGCCATCCGCAGCCGCGGGCGCACCGACGGCAGCGTCGAGAGCACCGCGATCCCGGGTCCCGTGACGACCGCCTCTCGACTCCACCGGCACGCGCCATCGCTCGACATCGCTTATCGCTCCCGTTCGAATCCGGCCCCCGGTTGGTATCGACGCTCCGACGACGCCGCTTGACGACGCGGCGCCCCGCGCGCAGGCGAGAACGGGGACCGGATCGAGCGGGGCAGCGTCACTACACTCTTCCCCGCCCGCTCTCAGGGCCCTCGTGACCACCGCAACGCTTGCCAACGCCGGAGCCGTTTCATGCTTGTTCGCACCCACACCTGCGGCGCCCTCCGCCCCTCCAACGTCGGCGAGACCGTCACCCTCAATGGCTGGGTCAACTCCTACCGCGACCACGGCGCAGGCCTGATCTTCATCGACCTCCGCGACCGCTACGGGCTCACACAGATCGTCTTCGACAAGGAGGACGCGAGCCAGGACCTCCTCGAAGCTGCCGACAAGCTCCGCAACGAGGACATCATCGCCATCCGCGGCAAGGTGCGCACCCGCGACGGCGGACCGAACCCCAAGCTCGCGACCGGAGAGATCGAGATCGTCGGCGACGAACTCGTCGTGCTCACCAAGGCCGTCGATCCGCCGTTCATGCCGGGCGACACGAACAACCTCCCCAAGGAAGAGACCCGCCTCAAGCACCGCTACATGGACCTCCGCCGCCCGCGGATGCAGGAGATCCTCTCCACCCGACACCGGGTGGCCAAGCTGACCCGCGACTACTTCGACGCCGAGGGCTTCCTCGAGGTCGAGACGCCCGTCCTCTGCCGCTCCACCCCCGAAGGCGCCCGCGACTTCCTCGTCCCGAGCCGCGTTCAGCCGGGCTCGTGGTACGCCCTCCCGCAGAGCCCGCAGCTCTTTAAGCAGATCCTGATGGTCGCCGGGTGCGACCGCTACCTCCAGATCGCCCGCTGCTTCCGCGACGAGGACCCCCGCGCCGACCGCCAGGCCGAATTCACCCAGATCGATCTTGAGATGAGCTTCGTCGACCGCGAAGTCGTCCTCCAGACCATGGAGGGCTTCGCCCGCTCCGTCTGGAAGGAACTCAAGGGCGTCGAGGTCGGCCCGTTCCGACGCATCACCTACCGCGAAGCGATGGACCGCTACGGCATCGACCGCCCCGACCTCCGCTACGGCCTCGAACTCCACGACATCTCCGACCTCGCCGCCAAGACCGACTTCAAGGTCTTCACGGGCGCCCTCGAGAAGCGCCGCGGCGTGGTCAAGGTCATCCGCGTCCCCCAGGGCGCCGAGAAGCTCACCCGCAAGATCACCGACGGCTACACCGAGTTCGTCAAGCAGTTCGGCGCGGGCGGCGTCCCGACCACCAAGTACGTGGGGGGCAAGTTCGAAGCCGGCATCGGCAAGTTCATCGAGCCCATCACCGCCGAACTCGCCGAACGCCTCGGCCTTGAAGAAGGCGACCAGCTCCTCTTCGGCGCCGACAGCTACGCCACGTGCACCAAGGCCCTCGGCGAACTCCGCCAGAAGATCGCTCGCGACCTCGAGCTCATCGACGACTCGAAGCTTGAGTTCGTGTGGGTCCTCGACTTCCCCATGTTCGAGTGGGACGAGGGAACGAAGCGGTTCTACGCCCTCCACCACCCCTTCACCGCCCCCCGCGAGGACGAGATCGAACGGTTCATGGCCCTGGAGGTCGGCGCCCAGCCCACCGACGAGCAGGTGGACGCCCTCGAGTCGATCGTGAGCGACGGCTACGACATGGTCCTCAACGGCAACGAGATCGGCGGCGGGTCGATCCGTATCCACCGGCGCGAGCTCCAATCGAAGGTCTTCGGCCTCCTCGGCCTGACCGAGGACCAGGCGCGTCAGAAGTTCAGCTTCCTCCTCGACGCCCTGAACCGGGGCGCCCCGCCCCACGGCGGCATCGCCTTCGGCCTCGATCGCCTCGTCATGCTGCTCTGCGACACCAACAACATCCGCGACGTGATCGCCTTCCCCAAGACGCAGAACGGAGCCGATCTCATGACCGAGGCGCCGAACGCCGTGGATGACGAGCAGCTCAACGAGCTCTACGTCCAGAGCACCTGGACGGGGGATGAATCGGAAACCTAACGCACCATACGTCAACCTATTTCTCGAAAAACTTGCTCCCTCCTCTTGTTTTGGGGTCAAACCCGGGTAATTTGTGCCGCGTGGAAGGGTTTGAGCCTCGCCGCCCCACGGCGTTCGCCGATTAGCGGACGGGGAAGGGAGACAAGACATGCGTTGCGCCGTTTCTGCCTCGGCTTTCGCGTTGACAACGGGCGTTGCCTTCGGCGCCGCCAGCCCCCTGTACACCATCACCGCGATCAGCGGCGGCCAGCGAGCGACGTACTCGATCACGATGGACGACATCATCACCAACATGGGTGATAACGGCGTCCTGTCCTGGTCGCTCGACGGTCCCATTGACCTCATGAGCTCGAACGGAACCCGCCTCGGCACGCTCGCGGACTCCGCGTTCGTGTTCCAGGAATCCGATACGCAGGCCCGCGGCGGCGCCCCGACCTCGTCCTCGAGCCTCGCCCTCGATTTCTCAATCCAGGCCGGCAGCACGCTCACCGACTTCGTAATCTCCGCCGGCAACACGCTCGACAGCGTCCTCATGCAGGCGGTCTACGAAGCGACGGCCGCCGTCACCGTCACCGACACACAGGCCGCGGGCGGCTCGGCGACCCTCACGGGCACGGGAGCGACCGCGCCGAACGTGTACAACTTCGGCTTCAACGGCTTCACCGTCGGAGGGCTCGTTCCGGGTCCGTTCCAGACAGGGCTCTCGACCTCAGCGAGCGACGCCGTCGGCCTCACCGCTTTGGGTGGAAACGCGAGCAGCATGTTCGCGAACTTCACCTTCTCGCTCTCCGCGAACGACACAGCCTCCGGCACCAGCCTGCTCACGATCAACGGCGTCGTGCCCGCCCCGGCGAGCGCTGCCCTCCTTGGTCTGGGGGGTCTCGTCGCCACCCGTCGTCGTCGCTGATCGCGACCGTCTCTCGACACGCTCGAACCACTTTGCCGGGCCCCGCGTCGCGTGACGCGGGGCCTTGTTCTAGCCTGACGTCATGAAGCTCTTCCAGATCGACGCGTTTACGAGCCGCCGCTTCCACGGCAACCCCGCCGCCGTCGTGCCCATGGAGGTCTTCGCCGATGACGCGAAGCTCCTCGCGATCGCGGCGGAGAACAACCTCGCCGAAACGGCGTTCTTCACGCCGCGTTCTGACGGAGGCGCCTCGTTCAACCTCCGATGGTTCACGCCGACCGTCGAGGTGGACCTCTGCGGCCACGCCACGCTCGCCACGGCGCACGCTCTGTGGGCGGAACTCGGCGAGACCCGCGACGCACTCGCGTTCGACACCCGCTCCGGCATCCTGACCGTCACCCGCGAGGGCGATCTGTACACGATGGACTTCCCCGCCCTCCCCCTCGTCCGCCAGGAGCCGACGACCGCTCTGGTGCGGGCCCTCGGGCGAGAGCCATCCGAGGTCTACGCGGTGGACAAGTCGAGGCCCGATGAGAAGGCCGTCCGCCCGCAGAAGCTCATGTGCGTGTTCGGGAACAAGCGCGAGGTTCACGAGCTCGAACCCGATCTCGCCGCGATCGCGGCGCTCGACACGTTCGGCGTGATCGTCACCGCGCCCGGCGCGGGGCACGACTTCGTCAGCCGCTTCTTCGCGCCCGCCGCAGGTGTCCCCGAGGACGCGGTGACCGGCTCGGCCCACTGCGCCCTGACGCCGTTCTGGTCCAACCGGCTTGGCAAGGTCTCGCTGACCGCCCACCAGGTCTCGAAGCGTGGCGGCGAACTCTGGGTTCGCTACGACGAAGCCACCAGCCGCGTCCACCTCTCGGGACACGCGGTGACGTACCTGCGGGGTGAGATAGAAATCTAGAGGCACGCACGGAGGGACGAAGGGTCTTCAAAATAGAGACCGACCTCGGGTCGAGCGTCTGTCGTCACTTTCGCTATGGACTGGGAACCCAGATCGTTGCGCCGTTCGGCTCTTCGGTCTCGGCGGTGACGCAGGCGACGATGATCTTCGCGACGGCCATCGGCTCGAGCGTTTGGTCGCGGGGGAGTTGATCTTCCGGGAAGATCGAGCGGAGCATCGGGGTGTGCACCGCGCCCGGCGCCACCGCGTACGACCGGATCCCTCGCGAGCCGTATTCGTTCACGATCCCGACGCTGAACGCGTTCATCGCGGCCTTCGCCGCGCCGTACACACCGAGTCCGGGGAACGGGTCACGGCTCGACATGCTCGAGACGTTGACGATCACACCCCCGCCGGATTCAAGCATCGCTGGGATCGCCTCCGCCGCGAGGGCGATGGGTCCGAGCGTGTTGACACCGAAGACATGATGAATGAGATCGTCGTCGTAATCGGCGGCGAGCGTGAGGGGAGCGGCGCCCGCGTTGTTCACGATCGCGTCGATCCGCCCGAGCCGTTCGATCGCTTCTCGGACGACGCGACGAGATTCGATGGAATTCCCCACGTCGGCCGGCATCGAGACTGCGTCGTCGCCGAGGTCGCCCCGGACGCGCTCCAACTTCTCCGCTGTTCGGCCCACGAGGGCCACGCGGTAGCCTTTTTCGGTGAGCAGACGGGCGGTCGCCTCCCCGATCCCGCTGCCCGCTCCGGTGACAATCGCGACCGGCTTCGAGGATTGCTTGGCGGTCTGGTCGGCCATCGGATGGTTACCCCCATATCCTCGCGGGTCGGCGCAACGGAAGAGCCCCGGCCTTTGGAGGATTGTCATGCCTACGTCGCACATCAAGCCGAGGCTCGGCGCTCAGTTCCTGGATCACCACTACCCCGCCCACGCGAAGATCGTTTCGACGCTCGGACCCGCGAGCGACAGCCCCGCGATGATCGAGCGGATGATCGAAGCGGGCGTGAACGTGTTCCGCCTGAACTTCTCGCACGGCACGCTCGATCAGCAGCTCGTCCGCCTCCAGCGCGTGCGCGACGTCGCCAAGTCGATGGGCCGGACCATCGGCGTCCTCGGCGACCTTCAGGGCCCGAAGATGCGGGTCGGCGTCGTGCCGGACATCGATGACGGCGGCGGCATCTTCATCGAGACCGGTCAGGAGATCGAGTTCCGCAAGGGCGTCGAGGAGGGCATCAAGTGCCCGAGCGGCGAAGGACCCGCCGCGGTCTTCGGCGTGACCTTCGACGCGCTGTATGACGACATCCAGCCGGGCCAGCGCGTCCTCGTCAACGACGGCGCCATCCGTATGCTCGTGACCGAGGTCGACGTCGGCAAGTCGGTCCGCTGCCGCGTCACCCACGGCGGGCGGGTCACGAGCAACAAGGGCGTGAATCTCCCCGAGACCGACCTGAGCATGCCCGCGATCACCGATCGCGACTGGAAGTGCGTCGACTGGGGTCTCGAGCACGGGATCGACCTGTTCGCGCTGTCCTTCGTGCGGTTCGCCGAGGAGGTCCGCGAGCTGAAGAGCTACCTGCTCAGCAAGTCCAACATCCTGCCGGACGAGGCGCAGAAGCACGTCGGCCTCCAGATCCCGGTGATCCCCAAGATCGAGAAGCCCCAGGCGCTGCAGAACCTGGACGAGATCATCGAGGCCTCGGACGGCGTCATGGTTGCCCGTGGCGACCTAGGCGTCGAGATGGAGGTCTTCGAGGTCCCCGTCTGGCAGAAGCACATCGTCGGACGCTGCGCCGCCCTCGGGCGCCCGTGCATCGTCGCGACGCAGATGCTCGAGTCGATGATCACCGAGCCCGCCCCGACCCGCGCCGAGGCGAGCGACGTCGCGAACGCGATCTTCGACGGCGCCGACGCGGTGATGCTCAGCGGCGAGACGGCCGTCGGCGCCCACCCCGACCTTGTCGTCGCGACCATGGCCCGCATCATCCGCGCCGCCGAGGACCGCATCGACCAGCTCGCGCTCCAGGCCCACCCGATGCCCGAGCTCCCCGAGCTTCCGTTCCGCTCGGCCGCGCTCGCCGCGGGCGCGTGGCACATCGCCGACCGCGTCGGCGCGAAGCTGGTTGTCGTCTGGAGCCAGACGGGCGGCATGGCTCGCTACCTGAGCACGCACGACTTCCGCGTGCCGATCCTCGCCTACACCTCGAACGAGATGGTCGCGCGACGCATGACCGTCCTCGGCGGCGTTACCCCCATCTGCCGACCCGCGCCTGAGGACGGCCTCCTGGCGACCTGGACGCACGACGTCGAAGACATGATCCGCGCCTGCGGCTACGCGGAAGACGGCGACGCGGTCGTGATGATCGCGGGCAAGCCCCTCGGCGGACGCCACGGCCAGGACATCATGGCCATCCTCCGCGTCGGCGACCCGCACTCGGGCTTTAAGACCAGCGACGGCTGAACCAAGCGAGCGGCTCGACCGGATCGCCAGCGACGAGTCTCCCGATTCCCGCCGCCGCGTTGTCTGCGGTAGGTGATTGACGCACAGCAGCGCGGGTCAGAACGGCGCCGGCGCCTCGAACTTCACCCAATCGCCGTTGTAGGGGTGCCAGAAGCCAAGCTTCTCCGCGTGGAGCAGCAGGCGCGGCGCGAGCGCCTCGTCCCCGTACAGCCGATCGCCGACGATCGGGCTCGCCATGCCGCCCGGGACAACGCCCTTCGGCGACTCGACCTCGGGCGGCGCCGCGCAGTGCAGGCGGAGCTGGTGCGTCCGCCCAGTGATCGGGCGCATATCCAGGCGCGTGACATCGATCGTCTCGCCGGCCGGTGTGGTCCAAGACTCATGGGCGAGCGGGATGATGTCGGTCTTGCCGGCTTTGCCGTTCTTGAAGTCGATCTTCTGAAGCGGGCGGTTCGGCCAGTCGACACACTGCGGGACGTTGACCGTGAACAACTCGCCGAGCGGTCGGTCGGTGTGGCCCTCGATGAGAGCGGTGTACCACTTCCGCACGCTCCGCTTCTCGAACTGGCCCGAGAGCTTGCGATGCGTCACCGGGTCGAGGCCCATGACGAGCAGGCCGCTCGTGTCCATGTCGAGACGGTGGCACGTGATCGAGCCGGTCGCGTCGGGGAACATCGCCTCGACCCTGGCGCGGGCGCAGTCCTGCTTCTCCTCACCGCGTCCGGGGACGCTGAGCATCCCCGCCGGCTTCTCGATGACGACAAACGCCTCCTCGGCGTGGACGAGGCGGATATCGAGACCGGGGGTCGGCGGGGTGTGGACGCGGTGGGGCTCAGTCACGCCAATACCGTACGGCGTTCCTATCGTGAGCGATGCGAATGAGTCTCATGAACCTCGCGTTGGCCGCTGCGGCGGGCCTGGCAACGACCACCCCGACCGTCACCCTCGCCCAGTCCGCCCCCGACCGCCCCTCCTCGGCGCGGATGGACTGGCGTCAGGCTGAGGCGGACATCCTCAGTGGACACACCCAGCTCACCTTCGCCGAAGACTTCGTGAAGGCGGGCGAGGCCTACTTCAGCGCAGATGGTGAGCGGATCATCTTCCAGGCCGTCCCGATCCCGCCCGAAGGCGAGGAGCCGAGCCCCCACTACAGCATGTACGTCGCTGATCTCGAACGCGACGGCTCCGGCCGCGTGACGGGGATCGGCGCGCCCACGCGCCTCAGCCCCGATGGCTCGGCGAACACCTGCGGGTGGTTCCATCCCGACGACACGTCACGCGTGCTCTTCGGCTCGACGCTCGTGGAGCCGAGCGAGGACGACCAGCCGGGCTACCAGCGCGGCACAGGCCGTTACGCCTGGCAGTTCCCCACCGAGATGGAGATCGTGACGACAACGATCGAACACCCGAGCCCGAAGCCGCTGTTCAAGACGCCCGGCTACACGGCGGAAGGATCGTGGTCGCCCGACGGACGGAGCGTCCTCTACGCGCAGGTCGACACCGAGCGGTCGAAGAAGCTGGGGCGCCCCGACGCCGACCTCTATATCTACGACACCGGGTCGGGCGATCACACGCCGCTCGTGACCGAAGAGGGCTACGACGGCGGCCCGTTCTTCAGCCGCGACGGCGAGTGGATCTGCTACCGATCCGACCGCCGCGGCGACAACCTGCTCCAGCTCTTCATCGCCAAGCTTGCGCGCGATGATGACGGACGGATCACGGGGATCGAGCGTGAAGTGCAGGTGACCAACAACCAGCACGTCAACTGGGCGCCGTACTGGGATCCGACGGGGCGTTACCTGATCTACACGACGAGCGAGGTCGCGCACTTCAACTACGAGGTGTTCGCGGTCGAGGTCTTCGGCGCCGATGGCGGGCTCTTGCGCCTGACGACGCCGGTTCGCGTGACCAACGCGATGGGCTTCGACGGCCTCCCGGTCTTCAGCCCGGACGGCGACATGATGATGTGGACCGCGCAGCGCAACGCGGATGAAAGCGGGAGCCCGTCGAGCCAGCTCTGGATCGCGGACGTCGATCGGGACGCCATCGAGCGCAAGCTGACGACGGCCCGAATGGGGGGCATGGCGCCCGCGCCATCCGAGCAGAACTGAGCGGCGTCGGTCGGGGGGACAGGCGGTCGGGGG
>PAKY01000108.1 GCA_002706885.1 Phycisphaerae bacterium | reverse complement strand
GCCGCGGGCGGCGAGGTCGCTCGCGACGAGCACGTTGAGCTCGCCGTGGCGGAAGTTCTTCATCGTCTGGTTGCGCTTGCCCTGGCTCATGTCGCCGTGGAGGGCGTGGGCCTCGATGCCCTTGTCGCCGAGGTAGCGGACGACGTCGTCGACGGTGCGCTTCATGCGGCAGAAGACGATGGTGAGGTCGGGCTCCTCGTGCGTGAGGACGTGGGTGAGCATGCGGCGCTTGTCCCACGCGGCGACCGGGATGTGGAACTGCTTGACCATCTCGACGGTCAGCGAGCCGGCGGCGACGTCGAGTCGCACCGGCTCGTTCATTTCCTTGCGGACGAGTCGTTCGATCTCGTCGGAAATGGTGGCGCTGACGAAGATGGTCTGGCGGGGCTTGCCGCACATGGACAGGATCCGCTTGATGTCGTCGCGGAACCCGATGTCGAACATCCGGTCGACCTCGTCGAGCACGGCGAACTTGACCTGGTCGAGGCGGAGGTAGCCCCGCTGGTTCATGTCCATGACGCGGCCCGGGGTGCCCACGATGATCTCGGGGCGCTTCTCGAGGCGGCGGGCCTGGGTCTCGATCTTCTGTCCGCCGTAGACGGGGCAGATGTTGAGGCCGGTTCGTTCGCCGAGGGCCTCCATGTCGTCGCGGATCTGGAGCGCGAGCTCGCGGGTCGGGGCGAGGACGAGGGCCTGGAAGGGGATGCCCTGCTCGCACATCTGGAGGAGCGGGAGGCCGAAGGCGGCGGTCTTGCCGCTGCCGGTCTTGGCCTGGCCGAGGACGTCCTTGCCCGTGACGGCGACGGGGATGAGCTCGGCCTGGATCTTCGTCGGGTGGGCCCAACCCGCGTCGTTCAGGACTTCGAGCAGCTCGGGCTTGAGGCCGAGGTCGGCGAAGCCCTTGGCCGTATCGAAGACATGCTCCTTCGCCTCGTCGCTGATGGCCTTCACGGGGGTGAGGCCGGTCTTGCGCTTGGCGCGGCGGGAGCGGTCGTCGGCATCGTCGGCGTCGTCGCCTTCGTTCTGCTGGTCGTCGACGTTCGGGCTGGTGTCTTCGCCGCCCTTGCCGCGGCGGCGGCGGCGGCGGCGCTTCTTCTTCGGGGCGTCGTCGCCGTCCATCGAGGTCTGGTTCACGCCGATCTCCGGGGTCGATTCGCCGTTGTTCTCAGATGTATCGGTCATGGTCGCTGTGTTCGTTTCGTCGGTCACGTTCTCGTTGTTCCCCGCTCGCGCGGTCTGGGCACGCTCGACGCCACCGGCGGAACGCGCGTTGTTCGCGGCTGCGCCGTCGGCGCGCCGCCCTGTCTGATCCGAATCGTCGTTGTCGGCGCCCGCCCCGATGAGCTCGCGCTCGAGGAGACAGGCGTGTTTCATGGTCGCGTAGGCCGCCATCGAGGAGGCGGCGAGCCAGCCCGCCGTGCCGTCGCGCCACGCGGACTTGCCCACTGCCTGCTTGAGGAACTCGACGGGCCCCGCGGCGATGAGCTGCGGGATGCTCGAACGGCGGCCCATGCCGTGGAGGCTCTTGGCGGCGTCCCTGGCGTGGCGGGCCTGGCGGGCGAGGTGGGCGGCGAAGGTCGGGAAGGAGTCGTGGCGGAGGTCGCCCACGAGTTCGGCGACGCGCTCCCCCGAGCGGGCCTCGACGTCGACGCGGTCGTGGGGGTCGTAGCCCGCGATGGTCATCCGCTCGCGGCGTGCGAGGCGGAGGCGCCACTCTGGCTGGAAGGCGTGACGCAGCGGTTCGCCTCGGTACCAGACGCGTCGGTTGACCTTGGCGCCGATCGTCGCGGGGTCGTCGCGCTCGATGAGGCGGCGGATGGAAGTCGCGAGTTCGTCGGAGAGGCTCTCATCGCTGTCGAGCAGGAGGACCCACGGCTGTGTGCAGCCGTCGACGGCCTTCTGCTTGGTCTGGACGTAGCCGAGCCAGCGGCTCTTGATGACGGTGGCGCCGGCGTCCTTGAGCATGCGGACGGTGCCGTCGCGCGAGCCTGAATCGACGGCAATGATCTCGGTCGCGAGGCCACGCACCGAATCGAGGGTTCGTCCGATGGTGTCCTGGTTGTTGCGGCAGGCGATCGCGACGGACAGCGGGAGTGGGGAGTGAGGGGCGTTGGTCGTCACGGTGTCAATCGTCGGAGAATGATCCATCGATCGCGTCAGTCAGCAGGGAGCGACGCTCGAACCCATGCACGAACCGCCGCAGAAGAACCTCAGAGTCGTCCGCTACGCCGAAGGTTTCGGCTTCAGCGCCCGCGAGTGGTCAGCGGCGATCGCGGCCGTCGATTGGCGTGGCGGGGATCCGAACAGACCAACCGCCGAACCGCTCAAGGACGGACGCAAGGCAAGTGTATGGCGCGCAACCCTCCGATTTGGCAAGGGACACAAATCGAGGGAGATCGACGCGATCCTCAAAGTTGAGGCGTTGCCGACGATCTGGATGCGGCTGAAGGCCCTGTTCGGGTGGACGAAGGCGCATCAGCAGTGGCGGGGGGCGATGACGCTCGGCGAAGGCGGCGTGAGCGCGGCTGAGCCGCTGGCGATTCTGCGTGGGTCGAAGTCGGAGACGCTGGTGACGCGTCACGCCGAGGGATCGACGCTGCTCGAGCGGCTCGCGGGCGGGCTGACGGTGGCGGAGGAGCGGGCGCTGTGCGACCAGATCGCGGCGCATCTGTCGCGGCTCTACCGGGCGGGGATGTTCCACTGGGACGGGAAGCCGTCGAACCTGTTGCTCGATCCGACGGCGGCGGACGGCGTGCGGCTGCTCGACACGGTGCTGATCCTGCAGGAGGACTACATCAGGCCTCACGACGTGGGGGTGTTGTCACAGAGCCTGAAGGACCTGTACCTCGAGCCGGCGGGCTGCGGGCTGGCGCCGCGACGCTCGCTCGGTTTGCGCCTGATCCGCGCGCTCGGCCGCGCGGACCTGCACGACGGCGCCCGCGAGACGGTGCGCGACCTGTGGGCGAACACGGAGGGGGAGATCACCGACCACGGCGACCCGACACCCGAGGACGACCCGCTCACACGGCCGAAGCTCTAAACCCTCCGTGCCTTCGTGCCTTCGTCCCTGCGTGCCTTCCTAATCAACGATCCGCACGCGGCTGATGCCCTCGACGAGGCACTCGTACATGAGGGCGATGTCGTCGGGGAGGAGGCGGACGCAGCCCATGCTCTCCTGCTTGCCGATCGAGTCGGGGGCGATGGTGCCGTGGATGCCGTAGCCCGTGTAGACCGCGTCCTCGCCTTCGCCGTCGAGGCCGATCCAGAACTCGCCGATGGGGTTGCGGGGGTCGTCGCCGTCGTAGCGCTCGCTGGGGTTGCGGGGATTGACCCACGCGGGGTTCTCGAGCTTGCTGTCGAGGCGGACCTTGAAGCGGCCCGTGGGCGTGGAGCCTTGCTCGCCGAGGCCGACGGTGAACGAGCGGATGAACAGCCAGCGGCTCGGGTCGTCGGGGGGGCCGTGGTAGAGGTCGAGGCGGTAGTCGCTCTTGTCGACGATCGCGTGGAACGGCCCGCGGACGAGTTTGAGCGACTGGCCGACGCGGATGACGTTGGGGTTCGCGAGGCCGTTGACGCGCTGGATCAGGCGCCAGTGGGTCGCGAGCTCGCGGCGGGCCGCGATCGTCGAGAGACGGTCGCCTGAGCGGACGGTGTAGGACTCGGTGATGGGGTCGCCCGGGGTCGCGACGGGTCCGAAGACGAGCTTCTCGTTGAGCTCGGAGAGCTTCATGCGGATCCGCGAGCGGTCCATGGCGGTCAGCGAGTTGTCGCGCAGGCCGACGGAGAGGAGTTCGCGGGCGGCAAGCGGGTCGCTCTGCGCGATGAGGGTGTCCGCGGTGCGGAGGGTCTGCGTGGTGATCTGATGGGCGCTCGGAGCGGTCGTGTTCTCGTTCCGCGACGGGGTTGTCGGCGGCGTCGAGCGTTCGCCCCCACGTTCACCCTGGGCGGCGATGGCGTCTCCTAGCCGCGATTCGACGGCTGGCTTGAGGGGATCGACCACGGGCGATGTGTTCGCCGGGGTGGGCTCGGCTCGCGTGGTCTCTTCGGTCGCGCGGCGTGAGCCCTGGTCGATGACGACGCGGTTGGGGTCGGTCGGGCGCTCGCGTTCGGCGCTCCGTGGGATCGACGGCGTGGTCGATTGGGGGGTCGGGCGGGGTTCGATCCGCGCGGAGGGGGTCGCCGGGGTCGGCGATTCGGTTTCGACCTCGCGTTCGTCGGAGGCGAGCTGGGCGGCGCTGTCATCGCCCGACGTCGCGCCCGCGACGATGCGCACGATCAGGAACGCGAGCCCGCCGAGGGCCGCGAGACCGACGAACCCGCCGATCAGGGCGGGGGGCGGGAGCTTGGAGCCGCGCTTGCGTCGGCGGTAGACCGTCGCGGATCGTCCTGCCCGCACGCCGGTGCGGGTCGTCTGACTGGGTAGGGACATCTGCTCATCGCTCCCGTCTCGGGGTGGTCTCGGGGTGCGCGCAGCCGCGCGCTCGCCCGTGATCGTCGTCACACACGCTCTCTAAACGTCGGCCACATCCGGCTGTTGACCGCACTTGTCGTCGGTGGTCGCGCGGACGAGCCGCACGCCGCCCTCTGTCGCGAGTTCGTCGACGGCCTCGTCGTGCGATGCACTCGGGAGGCGTTCGACGATCTGCTGCTCAAAGCACACGCCGATCCGCGTCGCTTCGCGCGGGAGGCGGGCGAGGAACCGGTCGTAGAACCCGCCACCTCGGCCGAGGCGGCGGCCCGATCGGTCGAACGCCACGCCCGGGACCAGCGCCGCCACGATCGTGTCCAGGGCGATCTCGCCCGAACCGTCGGCGGGGAGGGCCGGCTCGCGCACGCCGTGGCGACGGGTCTCGATGTCGTCCAGCGAGCTGAGCCTCACGGGGACCATCAGGCGGGCGTTCCAGTCCATGCGCGGCGCCACGACCACCCGCCCTTCGTCGATCCATCGGCGGATCGCGGGGTCGATCGCGGGTTCGCGGTCATCGGGCAGGAACACGAGGATGGCGCCCTCGTCCGAGAGCCGCCCGTGGAGCGACTCGCAGAGCGCGATCGACGCCGCCTCACGGCCGGTCTCGGGGAATGCGCCGATCAACCGGAGCATCTCGCGCCGGAGGTCGGCTTTCGCGACATCCACGCTCGAAGGCGTGATTGGCCCGCTGTTTCGCGACGAAATGGAGCCGTCTGCGCCCACCGATGACGCTAGGCGACGGCGGAATCAGATGATTGTCGTGAAATGGAACCGCGCGGCGCGGGATTCGTATCTTTGTGGACGCTAACATACGGCCGCGTGCGGGCAAGGCTCCGCGGTGAGCTTGGCGGATAAGGGGATCATGGACGACTCGGTAGCGATCTTCGCGGTGGTATCGCTCGCCTGTCTCGGCGTCCTCGCGGCGTTGGGCGTGCTGGGCCGCGTGGTCTTCAACAACCCCCGGGGCGATTTCGAGAGCGGCGCGATGCTCGTCATGGGGCGGGCATATGTCCGGGCGCTCCATCGCCTCCGCGTCCGCGGCGCCGACCGGATCCCGGAGCGGACGGGCGAGCCGAATGAGACGACGGGCGCCGAGGGCGTCGGACCGTTGATCATCGTCGCAAACCACACCGCGGGCGTCGATCCCGTGCTGATCCAGTCCGCCGTGCCGTTCTACGTCCGCTGGATGATGGCGGCCGACATGGGCATCCCGCTGCTCGACTGGTTCTGGCGCTGGTGGGGCGTGATCTTCGTCGACCGCGAGAACCCGGGCAGCGCGGGCCTTCGGCAGGCGATCCGTCACCTCCGCGACGGCGGCGTCATCGGCATCTTCCCCGAGGGTGGTCTTGAACGCCCCCCTCGACAGGTGATGCCGTTCCAGGAAGGCATCGGCGTGCTCATCAAGAGGACGGGCGCGCGCGTGCTTCCCGTGACCATTGATGGCACGCCGCAGTACGACCCCGCGTGGGCGAGCCTGTGGCGCGCGAGCGAGAGCACGATCCATTTCCGCGAGATCATCGATTACGCCAATTCGGATATCCCCGCCGATCAGATCGCCGAAGATCTCCGCCGGCGGTTTCTGAATTGGACGGGCTGGCCAGCGAACGACAGCCCCCCGCCGTGGCAGGTCGAGGCCGACGCTCCCGGGTATGGGCGGTCCGCTTCGCCCGAGTCTGAGAAACTTCGCAGGCTCCACAGCCGCGGCCTTCCGCTCGGGGCAAGAGGCGGAAGTTCTTCGCCCGCAACGGGTTCCAATCTCGCCTGAACGCGTTCGATCGCGTTTTTCGACGGGTAAGTCGACGGGTGAGTCGAACTTCACCCGTTGTTCACAGGTCGGATAAGAGCACATCGCATTCTTCTCCGTGAAGGCAGCACGCAGGCGTCGGTCATGTGACCCCGCGCAAGCGTGTTCCCAACAAGGAGTCAGTCATGCGTATCACCTCGCTCATCACGGTCTGCGGAACGACGATGGGCCTGCTTGCGGCGAACGCCGCTCTTGCTCAGTCTTCGACCGACAGAGACACCAACCGATCCACCCAGACGCAGCGCGAGACCCAGCAGCGTCAGACTCAGGATCGCAACCAGAACCGCTCCGCGACCCTCCGCGGCGCGGCGACCGCGAACAACGTCCTCGAGGACCTCGAAGGCATCTGGTCGATCGAGGCCCGCGTCAACCCGTCCTTCTGGGCGAAGAGCGCGAACGCCCAGGGCTCGCGCGGCCTGAGCGCGACGCGCCAGGACAACACCGACACGACTCGTGACGCCACGAACTCGACGCGGAGCAACAGAGACCGCTCGAACCTCAACGACCCCGAGCAGCGTGAGCGGTTGAACAACCGCATCAACGACCGCGACACCACCGACGAGATCAACGACCGCGTCCGCGACGAGCAGGACGAGGACACCTACGACTACGACTACAACAACGACGGCAACAGCGCCGACAACCGCGACATCGACGATGATCGCAACAGCAACAACCGTCGCTCGAACGCGAACCGCGACAACGACCGTCGCTCGCCGAACGCGACGCGCGATGATGGTCGCACGGAGCTCGGCTCGACGACCTCGTACGACAACGACGCGAACGCCCGGAACAAGACGGCCCGCACGAACAAGGATGCCTCTGGGCATGCCCGCGGGATGACCGGCGCGATCCAAATGAAGGGCTACGCGGAGATGTCGACCGTCCTCGGCGGCGAGATCCTCCAGGAGCGGGCCGTCATCCGCAAGGTCGCGTCGTCGAGCGACACGATGGAAACCGACCGCGGCGTGGACGGCTCGACGAAGAGCCGCCCGAGCACGGACCGCAGCACCGATCGCTCGACGGACCGCAGCACTGATCGCAGCACCGACCGCAACACAACCGATCGCACGACCACCGATCGCAAGACGGCTGATCGCTCGACGACGCGCGAGAACCGTGACAGCGACGCGATGACCAACCGTTCGATCGAGCGTTCGACCGGCTACGGCATGGACTCCGACGCCCATGGCGAGGCGATCGAGGCGATCTCCTACTTCTCGTTCGATAAGGACACGAACCAGTACAGCGTCGTGTTTCTGACCGATGCCCACGACGGCGGCATCATGTACAGCAACGGGACGTACGACGCCAGCTCGAACCGGATCGTGTTCCACGCGGGCGAGCCCAATGGGCAGTCGGCGAGCAACTCGGCCCACAGCTCAACGAACAAGCCCACCAACGCGGCCGCGAACCGGTCGTCGAAGAAGGGCATGGGCGGTACCACGGTCGTCCTCGAACTCCTCGACGCTGATGAGTTCCAGGTCGTGATGTACCAGGGCGAGGGCGCGTCGCAGACGACCGCGACCAACGTCGGCAGCCAGCCGATGGGCAACGTGGTCTACGAGGCGACGTACACCCGCGCCAGCGGCGCCGACGCCGCGACCGCCCGTCGCGCGATCGATGACGCCGAAGCCTCGCGCCGCACCGCGCAGCGCAACCGTTAACCCGTCGGACCGTCCGACGGCGACTCTTGGGAACTACCAGTGAACCTGGCCCGCGGGGGCCATCAACGAAGGAGCATTGACATGAACCGCGATCAGCTTCAGGGCTCGTGGAAACAGGTGCAGGGCAAGGTCAAGGAGCAGTGGGGCAAGCTCACCGACGACGACCTCCGCACCATCGACGGCAAGTCCGACCAGCTCGAAGGCAAGATTCAGGAGCGCTACGGGAAGTCGAAGGAAGAGGCCAAGAAGGAAGTTGACGCCTTCTGCGCCGCCTGCAAGTCCTGACCCCGCTCCGACGGACCCCCTGCTCGGGCCCGCGACCCCCTGGACATCAACTGCCGGGCCCAAGCCGCCCCCCGTCGCCAAGCGTGACGGGGGGCATTTTCATGCGCGGAAGTGACGAGTGTCGCGTCACGTTGAAGATCACCGTCTGAGTGCCGAGTGCCGAGTGCCGAGTGCCGAGTGCCGAGTGCCGAGTGCCGGGCGCCGGGCGCCGGGCGCCGGGGCTCACTCCGTCATCCGCCCCCGCACCACCTCAAGCCTTCGCCGATGCAGCTCGCTCTCCGGCTCGATCCGCGTCAGCGCCACGATGTGGCGTTCGGCCTCGGCGAGGTTGCCCGTGACGAGGGCGACGCGGGCGGCCTGTTCGCGGACGTCGGCGTCGAAGGGGTCGATGAGGGCGGCGCGGTTGGCCTTGGCCATGGCGCGGTCGGCGTCGCCGAGCTCGGCGTAGAACATCGCGAGGCGGTCGGCGTAGACCGAGGCCGACTGCTCACGCTCATCGAGGAACGCGAGACGAGGCGCCGCGGCGCGTTGCTCGGTCTCGTCGTCCGACGCGAGCAGGTGGCGCGCGAGCAACCGGCGGGGGAGGTCGTCGGTCGGGCGGGCGGATTCGGCGCGTTCGAGCAGCTCGACGATCCGCTCGGGCAGGCGCGCGGGGCGAGCGTCGGCGTCGCCGAGGGCGTCGACCTCGAGATCGACGGCGAGGCCGAGGAGCTGCGGGTGGTCTGGATAGGTCTCGAGCCACGCGTTGACGGTTTCGAGCGTGACCTCGAAGTCATCCGCGGCGTCGTTGTTTTCGTTGTTGGCGTCTTCGTTGCCGTCGTCGCTGTGGGCGTGCTCGCGCTTCGCTTCGTCGACGAGTTCGCGGAGGGTCGGCGTGCCTGCGGGCGGGAGGAGCCTTGCGTCGCGGAGCTGGCGCTCGGCCCACGCGGTGAAGGTGTTCATGAAGGCGTCGCGGTCGAGACCGAGCTCGGCTTCGAACGCCGCGGCCTCGTTCTCGCCCGCGGCGTAGCGGTCCATGAGGCGGAGCGGCGCCTCCTCGCCGAAGCGTTCGGCGATGAACTGGTACATCCAGTGGCCCTGGGCGTAGGCCTGCGAGCGGTCGGTGGGCTTCTTGGGGCGGACGAAGGCGACGTTGATCTGGTCAAGATCGAAGAGCGTCTCGGACTCGAACGCGCGGAGGAGGAGGGTCCAGGTGTCGTGGTCTCGCGGGGCGTCCTCGACGTAGACCGCGGCGGCTTCGGTGAACCAGTGCGGGATGCGGTTGTTCGTGCGCGCGAGGGTGACGGTGTGGGCGAATTCGTGCTGGAGCACGCGGGGCCAGTCGAAGGGGCCGCGGGACATGCCGGGGCCTTCGCGGGGGCTTTCCATCGCGATAACGGGGCCTGTCGAGGCGGCCATGGTGTGGATGCGGGTCATGCCGCTGATGCGCACGCTGAACCAGCGGTGGCTCGGCATGAGTTCGATGAGGGTCTTGCCTTCGAGGGAGTGGTCGAAGCCCCGGTCGCCCGCGACGCGGTCGTAGATGTCCTCGAGGACGGGGAGCATCTCGGAGGCGAGGAGTTCGTCGACGCCGGGCTGGGCGCGGACGCGGAAGTGCTCGCTCTCGATGATCGGCCAGGGGGCGAGGCCCTCGACGAGGGCGAGGCTGTTCTTGGCGCGCTGGTCGAAGGCGTCGAGGTCGAGGGAGCGGCGGAGGGCGTCGGCGGCGGCGTCGTCGCGGCCGGCCTGGATCTCGAGGAGGCCGAGATCGGCCCAGGGCTCGGCCCAGTTGGGGGCGCGGGCGGTCGCGATCTCGAGGTAGCGGCGCGCGTCGTCGTACTGGCGTTGCTCGGCGAGGGTGGCGCCGACGGTGGCGTAGCCGAGGGGCGTCGCGGGGGCGAGGGCGTCGAGCTCATCGAGCAGGGCGTCGGTCGCGTCCTCGTGGAACGCCGCGGCGTGGGCGGAGGCGTGCCACGCGATGGCGTCGCGCCGGCCCGGGAGTCGTTCGCGGAGGGAGGAGATGACGTCGAGGGCAACGTCGGCGCTGTCCTGGCGGAGGGCGGCGCGGACGCGGACGAGGTCGGCGTCGATCGAGGACACGCCGAAGGCGCCCGCGATCTCGTCGAGCTTGTCCGCGATCTCGCGGGCGCCTTCGAGGTTGAACGAGTTGACGGCCATGAGGCCGAGCATGGCGTAGGCGTCGGCGCAGCGGGGGTTGAGGGCGAGGGCTTCGACGAGCGCGGCGGCGGCGTCCTCGAAGCTGTGACGCTCAAAGAGCAGCTCGGCCTCGACGACGCGGACGGGCCACGAGAGCGGGTCGGTCTGCTCGCGGGCCTGCTTGAGGACGCCGAGGAGGTTGGCGTCGTCGCGCCCGCCGACGAGGTTCGGGCCGGCGAGGCGGCGGCGGATCATGAGCGAGCGGACGAGCTCGGCCGTCTCGGCGGCGTTGAAGTTCTCTTCGCGGGCGCGGTCGGCGAGGCGGGTGGCTTCGTCGATCGCTTCGTCGAAGCGGCCGAGCTGAACGAGCGCTTCGGTGCGCACGCGGGCGGCGGTTGGGGTGATGTCGTTCAGCGCGAGTTCGAGGGCCTCGGCGGGCTGGCCGCGTTCGAGGAGCGTCTCGGCGCGGAGGGCGACGGGGACGGCGGGGTCGTCGAGCGCGGCGCTCTCCCAGGCGCCGGCGATCGCGGCGGCGGTGGCGCGGGCGACGGGGTCGGCGAGATCGGCGTCTTCCCAGAGACCGTGGCGCAGGCGCAGGGCGAGGCGTTCGTCGTCGCTCAGGTAGCTCGCGTCGAGCAGGCGTTCGAGCGCGGCGTTGATCTCGGGGCGCTTGGCGACCGCTTCATCGGGCAGAGCCTCGAGGATGGGCGGCGGGGGTTCTTCTTGCGCGGTGGCGGTGGTTGTGACGGCGAGGGCTGTGGTGGCCCAGGCGATGAGAGTCGCGGCGCTGGTCACGGTCGGGGCGTGGCGTCGGTCGTGGCGTCGGATGTGGGATCGCGGAGTGGCTTGATCAGTACGTTCCATCCGGCCCCTCTCGGCGGCGGTCGGGTGTCGAAGGTCCTGGGGTCGATCGGCTCGTTGATGCGCGGATCGACGAGGACGAGGACCATCTCATCGCCGATCGGCTTCACAACCCGCATGACCTGCGGGACCCATACCGATCCGTCGTCTGAATCCGTATAGATGCGGTACCAGATTCGGATTTGGTCAAACTCCTCCCACGCATCGGTTCCCTCCTTGGGGGTGAGGTGAAGCTGGGTGAGTTCGTGGCGTTTGGCGTAGGCGTGGTAGGGCTCGGGGAGGCCTTCGAGGCGTTCGGGCGCGGCGGCTTCGAAGCGTTCGAGGATGTCGGCCTTGCGCTGGCCGATGGGCGATGGGAACGGGCCTTCGCCGAGGGTGAGGGGGTCGAACTTCTCGCCGGGGCGCGCGACCTGGGTGCGGATGTACTGCTTGTCGGCGGGGCGGATCTCGACGAAGGACTCGCCGTCGAAGATGTAGGTCTTGGGGTCGGCCTCGCGGCGGACGCCGACGACTTCCTGATCGAAGGTGACGGCGAGGCGGCGGTCGGGGATGTCGTCGGACTTGGAGTGGGTTTCGGGGTCTGCATCGGGGTCGCGATTGCTTTGGTACGCGAGCGAGCCCTGCTTGATGACGGTGTCGCCCTGGAGTTCGAAGGTGTTGGTGAGGCTGACCTTGGCCTGAAGCGACGAGAGCTTTTCGTCGGACTGTTCGACGGCGTCGAGGATTTCGGTTGCGGTGGGGGCGGCGGAGGCCGTGCAAGCGACGAGAGCCGCAGGGAGGGAGGCGAAGAGGGCGGCGAGGGGGCCGCGTACGAGACGTCCTTGTCGTGTCGGCGTGGTGTGCATCGTCCTGTCCTTCCCCGCGAGTGAACGCGGTTGGTCACTCCGATTGTTCCGGCTCGTCTTCGATCGGTTCCATCGCGTCGGACGCGGCCAAGAAGCTCTCGAGGATCGCCGCGGCGGCGATCGCGTCTCTTCGGAGCTTCTTCTGTTTATGCGTCAAACCTGAGCGCGCGAGTCGCGAATCCGCGGCGATGCTGGTCCTTCGTTCGTCAAAGAGGCGCACAACGCGTCCTGTGCGCGATTCGAGGCGTTTTGCGAATTCTCGCGTGAGCTTGGCTCTCGGGCTCTCCTCGCCGTTGGCGTGGAGGGGGAGGCCCA
This sequence comes from Phycisphaerae bacterium, assembly GCA_002706885.1. Classification (GTDB taxonomy): domain Bacteria; phylum Planctomycetota; class Phycisphaerae; order Phycisphaerales; family UBA1924. Next base: position 15,283 of record PAKY01000108.1, on the reverse strand, counting down.
TGACGAGTTCGCCCTTGTCGCGGCCGAGCGCCTCGTCGATGGCGCGCACGAGGGCCGCGATGAGGTCCTCGCCGCCGTTGCGGGCGAGGGGGACTTCGAGGAGGTCGAGCGGGCTGGTGAGGCGGGTGACGTCGTCGCCGAGGGCGAGGCCCGTTCGCTTGTCGCCCAGGTCGATCGCGAGGTAGCGCATGGGCCTCAGCGGATCTCGCTCGGGAGGGTGGCGTGGAGGGCCTTGAGGTCCTGGGCGCGGTCCTTGGGCATGACAAGGGTCGCTTCGGGTGTGCGCACGACGATGAGGTTGTCGCAGCCGACGAGGGCGACGGTGTGGTCGTCGCCTGCGCCGATGACGACGTTGTCCCTGGCCTGGTGGGCGGCGAGGGCGGCGCCGGCGACGCGGTTGCCGGCGTCGTCGGGGGCGAGGGTTTCGCCGTAGCTGGGCCAGGAGCCGACGTCGAGCCAGTCGACGTCCATGCGGACGCCGCAGAGCTCGACGGCGTCGTCGTTCATCGCGGGTTCCATGACGCCGTAGTCGACGCTGATCTTGGTGAGCTTCGGGTACTCGTCGTCGAGCACCTTCTGTCGGTCGGGGGTGTTCCACGCGGCGCCGATGCGGGCGAGTCCTTCGTGGCAGGCGGGCTGGTGTCGGGCGAGGAGGTCGAGGAAGGTCCGGGCCTGGAAGACGAACATGCCGGCGTTCCAACTGAACGATCCGGAGGCGACGTACTCGGTGGCCTTCTCGAGCGGCGGCTTCTCGACGAAGCGGGCGAGGCGGCAGGCGAGGGCGTCGTAGTCGTCGGCGTCGTCGGTGATGGTGTCGGCGTTCTCGATGTAGCCGAATCCAGTGGCTGGGTAGGTGGGCTGGATGCCGAAGCTGACGAGGCGACGGGGGTTGTTCTCGACGAGGCGGAAGCCCGCGTCGATGGCCCTGGCGAAGCGGTCCTGCGGGGTGATGAGGTGGTCGGCGGTGAGGACGGCGAAGACGGCTTCGGGGTCGAGCTGGCTGAAGACGGCGGCGGCGAAGCCGACGGCGTTGACGGTGTCGCGGGGCTCGGGTTCGCCGAGAACGTGCTCGTCGTCGAATGTCGGAAGGGAGGCGCGGATCTCGGAGCGGTAGCGTTCGCCCGTGCAGATGTAGCGGCGGTCGGGGGGGACCACGCCCTCGAGGCGGGTGGCGGCGACCTCGAGGAGGGAGCGGGGCTGCTCACCCGGGCGGTCGTGGATGAAGCGGATGAGCTGCTTGGGCTGCCCCGAGCGGCTCATGGGCCAGAGTCTGGTGCCGGCGCCGCCGGCCATGATCATCGCGAAACGCATGGGGGGAGGGTAGGGGAAGGGGGGGAGGAGGGCACCGGGCACCGGGCGCCGGGCGCCGGGCGCCCGGTGGGTGGCATCCGGCACTCGGCACTCGGCACTCGGGATTCGGGATTCGGGATTCGGGAATGGTGGCTGGGGGTGGGTGTGCCGTGCTCACGCGAAGTGTGGGCATGGCGAAGTCTCTCTTGTGCTCGCATGCCCGCGCTTCGCGTGGGCATGGCACACCGGAGTGGGCGTGGCACACCGGAGTGGGCGTGGCACACCGGAGTGGGCATGGCACATCGGAATGGCATGGCACACCGGAGTGGGGTGGTACGACGGAGGGGTAGGTTGGGGCGGTGGTCAGGCGCCGGAGAGGGCGGCGGCTACGAGTTCGTCGGCGGTGGGGTCGGTGGGGGTGGCGGCGCGCTTGGTGATGACGGTGGCGATGGCTCGTTCGGCGTCGTGGCGGGATTGGCCGAGGGTGACGAGGACGGCGATGGCGTCGAGCTCGGCGGGAGAGCCTGCGGGCGTGGCGATGGCGGGGTGGGCGGCGGTGGCGGCGTAGGAGGTCGAGCCGAGGTAGGGGGCGACCTTGTCGCGGAGGTCGGTGGTGATGACCTGAGCGAGCTTGGCGCCGATCTCGGGAAGCTTCTTGAGAGCGGCGGTGTCGCCCGCGGCGATGGCGCTCGCGATGGTCTCGGGGGGGCTGGCCATGGCGCGGAGGGCCTTGCGGCCTCCGAGGCCTCGGACGCTCGTGAAGAGCTCGAAGAAGCCGCGGCCCGCTTCATCGGGGAATCCGATGAGGCGCGGGGTGAAGCTGGCGCCCTGTGTCTGGGTTTCGAGCGTGAGGCGTGTGTAAAGGGTGACGTGCTCCCCTTCGCGGGCGGCGAGGGGTTCGAGGGCGTAGGCGGGGAGATAGACCTCGAGGGTGAGGGCGTCGGAGCAGGCGATCAGCGCGGTGGTGTCGGTCATGCCGACGAGCCGCCCATTGAGCTGTGCGATCATGCAGGGAGGGTATCGGACGGAGGGGGCGCCACGAGGGATGGTGGACCGCGCTTATAGGGGCTTCGGTCACGCGGGCTGTGCGGCGGGGCGCGTTTCGCGCGTCCGGTAGCGCTCCGAGGAGTGGGTCGATCGTCGTCTGGCGTGGCCGCCGCGCCGATGTCGGGGCGGAACGCGAGTGGGAGGGTTGACGCCATGTCGATCGAGGTTCGCAGGGACGAGATGATCGCCCGGACGAGGATGGAGAGAGAGAGCGCCGAGGCGTTGCTTCGGTCGCTGATGGATTGCCAGAGCACGGCGTCCAGGGTTCTCGGATCGCTGCGTCGGCCCGACCTGCTCCAGCCCGAGGGCGGCGGCGAGAGTGTGGAGGCCGCGATCAGCGGCACTCGGCGGCTCATCAGCGCCTACAACCGGGTGCTGGAGGAGTTGTCGCGGGGTCTTTCTGATGAGGACCTCGCGCTGCTCGAGGCGATCGACGGCGAGCGGGCGTCGCGGCCGGCCGCGTGAGGTCGGCGCCGTCTGCCATGAAGCAGGCGGGGCGGACCGATGTTGGACGGCACGGGGACGGCGCGGGTCGAGGTTCAGCGGCTCGACGAGCGGGCAACGCTGCCGGTGAGAAAGAGTGAGCTGGCCGCGGGGTTCGACCTCGCGGCCTGTTTGCCGCGCGGCGCGTTCGAGAGCGGTTCGATCACGCTCGCGCCCGGTGAGCGGGTCGCGGTTCCGACGGGGCTCGCGCTTGCGATCCCCGCGGGGTTCGAGGGGCAGATCCGGCCGCGTTCGGGGCTGGCGATGCGCCACGGGATCACGGTGGTGAACGCGCCCGGGACGATCGACGCTGACTATCGGGGCGAGCTTCAGGTCGCGCTGGTCAATCTCTCGCGCGAGGCGTTCGAGATCTCACACGGGGATCGGGTGGCGCAGCTTGTGATCGCGGCCGTTGCGCCGGTGGCGTTTGTTGAGGCCTCGGAGCTGTCGGAGACGGCTCGGGGCGTGGGTGGGTTTGGGTCGACGGGGGTTTGACGGGGGAGCGGGCGCCGGGAGCCGGGCACCGGGGACCGGTGGGCGGCACTCGGCATCCGGCACTCGGCATCCGGCACTCGGCATCCGGCACTCGGCATCCGGAACTTTTGATCGGCGTGGGGTCAGGAATCGGTCATTGACTTGAGCTGTTCGGCGATGACGGTTTCGAGGCGCTTGGCGAGGCCTTCGGGGCCGTCGTCGGTGATGATTTCCTGCGCGGCGACGCCGCCGTTGGCGTCGATGACGACGACGGTCGGGTAGCGGGTGACCTTGAAGGCGTTGGCGACCCGGCGTTCGCCCGGGTCGTCGGGGTGGAGGAGGAGGGGGTGGGCGTAGCCCTTGTCCTCCATGTACTCGCGGGGGTTGTCGGCGTTGCGCTCGTTGACGGCGACGCCGTACACGCTGACGGGCTCATCGGCGTGCTTCTCGGCGAGTTCGGAGATCAACGGGCTGACGCGGCGGCAGGGGACGCACCAGGTGCCCCAGAAGTAGAAGACGCCGACGCGGCCCGCGAGGGCTTCGTTGTCGACGGTGTCGCCGTCGACGGTGACGAGCTCGAAGGCGGGCGCCGCGGGGTTGGCGGGCTCGGCGGGGGTCTCGACGGGTTCGGGGAGGCGGTCGAGTTGGGCGGTGGTCTTGGAGCCGTTGTCCTTCACGGACATCGGCCCTGAGCGGCCCTTCTTGCCCGCGTCGGGCTTGGCGGTGATGGTGGAGGCGCGGCCGCGCTCGCCATCGCGGAGCGAGTATTCCTCGGGGCGTTCGAGCTTGAGCTCGGCGTCGACGAGGTCGTCCGGGTTGATCTCGACGTTGGTCAGGTCCTGGACGAAGACGAGGCGGATCATGTGGAGCGACTGCTCACGGGAGACGCGGCGGGGGAGGCGGTCTTCTTTGGCGATGTACCACGTCGCGGAGGTGGCGATCTCGGCGGGGTCGAGGGTGCGGGACTGGCGGGCCTGGTCGTCCTCGTCCTTCTCGGCGTAGGTGATCTGGATCACGTCGCACTCGACGCCGTTGACGTTCTCGGTCCCTTTGAGCTCGAGCGACTCGGCGTTGAGCTCGCGCTCGAAGGGCTCGTCGGAGACGAGTTCGACGGGCCAGAGCAGCGAGCAGAACATCGTCTCGGGCTGACGGTCGCGGGCGTTCTGGTTCAGCGTGACGACCTTGTTCTCGTGGTCGATCCAGTTGTAGCCGCCGTCGTTGACGAGGACGTCGAGCTGCGTGGGAACGTTGTTCTTGGGCGAGCTCGTCCCCATCGCGGAGGCGCGGGCGGCGAAGCGTCGGTCGGCGGTGGGCTCTTCGAGCTTGACGAGTTCGACCTTGCCGTCGCCGGAGGGCATCTGGTCGGAGCCGAGGCTGCCGGTCCCGGTGACGTCGATGTCGAAGCGGAGGGCGTCGACCTTGTCGAGGGCGGCGCGGGTCTCGAGGAAGATCGCACGCGCATCGTTTGCGGTGTCCTGCGCGGTGGCGAGGGGGGCGACGGCGGCGATCGCCGTCGAGGCGAGGGCGGCGAGGAGGGCGTTGTTGTGGCTGATCATCTCTGGTTTCCTCGGTCGTGGCCTGCGCGCGAAGCGGGGCTTCGGGGGCGCGGTTGGATGTCGACGTGGAACGGGGTGTCGGGTTTCCGGCTGTGACTGTTGCTATCTGACTGTCTGGGCACGCTCTACCGGCGTGTCGGCGTCGGGAGGCGGTCCCACGGCTTTCATGGTACGGCGTTCAGGTCGAACGCTGGTCGAGCAGGTTGGCGAGAGCGGCTGGGGGGTCTGGCTGGGCGAGGAGTGTCTCACCAAGGAGGATGGCGCGGACGCTGACGCCCCGGAGTTTTCGGAGGTCGTCGGGCGTCTGGACGCCGCCGAGGCTGACGAGGACGTTCGTGTCATCGACGAGGTCGACCAGCCGCATCGTCTGGTTGACATCGAAATGTGGGGTGTTCGGGTCCCGATTGTTGATACCGAGGAGGCAGTAGGTCGGGTGCGGGAAGCCGACGTGGGGGCGGACGCGGAGGAGCTGGTCCATGCTGTGGACCTCGATGAGCACGGTCATGCCGAGCTGCTGGGCGAGAATGAGCATGTCGATGAGCTGGGATTCGGTGAGGATCTCGGCGATGAGGGAGACCGCGTCGGCGCCCGCGGCGCGGCTCTCCCAGAGCTGCCAGGTGTCGACGAGGCAGTCGCGGCGGAGGACGGGGAGGTCGGAGGCGGCGCGGCAGGCGGCGATGTCGTCGAGCGATCCGCCCGAGAACTCGGGGTTGGTGGCGCAGCTCAGGGCGACGGCGCCCGCGCGTTGGAAGGCGGCGGCGAGCTCGCTCGCGGGGGTCGCGGTCGCGGGCTCGAGCGGCTGACCTGTGGAGGAGCGGCGGGTGATCTCGGCGATGACGGAGGTGTGGTCGGGCGTACCGTGTCGCGTGACGGCTCTGAAGAAGTTTCTCGGTGGTTCGGCCTGCGCGACCTCGGCCTCGAGCTCGGCGAAGGTCTTGGCGGCGCGGAGGGCCTCGGCCGCGGCCTTGGCGCGTTCGGCTCTGTGCTGGAGATCGTCGCCCGGGTCGCTCATGGCCTTCATTCTTGCCCTGATGGGCGCGGTCTCAACCGCCTCGGGCACGCCGACGCCTAGCGGCGTGGCGAGCGACGCGGGGGCGGGGGAGGTCTCGGCGTTCGTGAGCGAGGCGCAGGCGGTCGTGTTCACGGTCGGGGCGCTTGGGCTGGTCTGGGTGGTGGGGTTCAGCGGGTTGTGCCGGCGCGGGGGGCTCGACCGGCGCGGGTCGCGGGAGGTGTCGGCGCTGCCGGCGCTCGCGTGGTTTTTCGTCGCGGTGACGGTGTTCTACGTGCAGTTCTTCGCGGGGGCGCTGGTGTCGGGGGTGTTCGACATCGGTGCGATCGAGGAGACGCTCGGCGGGGTGAAGGTCTCGAGCGTGGTGGGGGGAGGGGCGGCGTTGGTGACGTCGCTCGTTGCGGTCGGCTTTCTGGTGGTGCTGCACAAGGCGGCGCCGCGGGCGGGGATGAGCTGGCGGTGGAAGGAAGCGGGGGTGGGGGCGCTCTCGATGGCGCTGGTGTTCCCGATCGTCGCGTCGGTGGGGGCGCTCGCGGCGGTGATCGCGGCGATGCTGGGAGCGGCGAGTGGATCGACGATTGCGCACGACACGCTCGAGGTGATCGCTTCGGGTCGGGACAACCCGTGGGCGTGGGGGCTGGTGTTCGCGGTGGTGGTTGGCGTGCCGATCGTCGAAGAGGTGATCTATCGCGTGGGGGTGCAGTCGGCGGTCCGGCGGCTGACGGGGTCGGCGTGGGCTTCGGTGCTGCTGACGTCGGCGCTGTTCAGCGCGATGCACTGGTCGATCATCCCGGCGGGTTCACGGCATCAGCTCGCGGCGCTGTTCGCGCTGAGCGTGGCGATGGGCGCGGTGTTCGAGTGGCGTCGGTCGATAGCGGCGAGCATCGCGATGCACGGGGTGTTCAATCTGGTGAATGTGGCGCTCGCTGTGGCGGGCTGAGATGGCCGGATTGCAGATTGCCAGATCGGAGTTGTGTTGATCTGGGCATCTGGTCATTTGTGATCCGGCTATTTGCCTCCCCCCGGCCCCTTACACTCGCCACGCCATGACCTACAGCCACGCAACATCGGCGCGTCCGCGCATTCTGACCGGCGACACGCCCACGGGGCAGCTTCACTTGGGGCACTGGGTCGGGAGCGTCGAGAACCGGGTGAAGCTGCAGGACAAGTACGAGTGCTACTTCCTGCTTGCGAACATGCACGCGTACACGACGCGGGCGGACAAGCCCGATGAGATCCGCGCGAGCACGATTCAGATTGTCAAGGACTGGATCGCGTGCGGGATCGATCCGGAGCGGTCGACGATCGTGCTCCAGACCGAGTGCCCGGCGATCGCGGAGCTGACGTGGTTCCTCGCGATGCTGTTGCCGTTCAACCGCGTGATGCGCAACCCGACGCTGAAGACGGAGATCGAGGACAAGGGGCTCGGCGAGAATTACCCGTTCGGATTCCCGATGTACGCCGTGGGACAGTGCGCGGACATCCTTGCGTTCAGGCCCGAGCTCGTGCCGGTTGGTGAGGACCAGGTGGCGCACATCGAGCCGTGCCGGGAGGTGGCGCGGCGGTTTAACCAGCTCTATTGCGGCGTCGATCCGCACACGGAGGACGGGGACTATCTCCAGGCGGGTGGGCTGTTTCCGATTCCGAAGGCGGAGATCGGGCGCGTCGGGCGGTTGCCGGGCGTGGACGGCAAGAAGATGAGCAAGAGCCTGAACAACGCGATCTACCTGACTGATACGCCCAAGCAGATCAAGAAGAAGGTCGGGCAGATCTTCACGGGTCGGCAGGCGATGGACGAGCCGGGGGATACGTCGAACCTGCTGTTTGACTATGTGCGGGCGTTCATTCCGGATCCGGATCGCGTCGCGGAGCTGGAGCGGAAGTACGCGGCGGGGGACGACATCGGTGACGGGCACGTGAAGGTCGAGGTCGCCGACGCGATCGACGCGATCGTCGCGCCGATGCGCGAGCGGCGCGCGGACTTCGAGGGCGACGCGGGGGACGAGAAGGTCATCGAGCTGATCAAGGCGGGGACGCGGAAGGCGAACGAGGTCGCGGAAGAGACGCTGTACGAGGCGAAGAAGGCGATGCGGCTGGACTATGGGCGGCGGGTGCTGGAGCTTGGGTAGGTTGGCTTTTCGAGCCGACTCTGAGTGATGGAAGCAACCGAGCGGAGTCGGCTCGGAGAGCCGACCTACCCAGGGAAACTTACCGGGAGGTGAGGGCTCGGTCGTAGACGCCTTCGAGGTGGCGGACCATTGCTTCGGCGGTGTATTCGTTGAGGACGATCTCGCGGCCGCGCTCGACCATGGCTTCGCGGTCGCGGGGGTTGTCGGCGAGCCAGACGATCGCTTCGCGGAGGGCGTCGGTGTCGCCCGGGGCGACGAGGAGGCCGGTCTCCATGTGCTGGCAGATCTCGCGTGTGCCGTCGACGTCGTTGGCGACGGGGGCGGCGCCCGCGAGGAGGGCCTGGGGCACGGTGCGCGGGAGGCCTTCGCGGTAGCTCGGGTGCGCGAGAACGTCCATGGCGCGCATCATCGCGGGTACGCGTTCCTGCGGGACGAGGCCCGTCATCACGACGCGGTCACGGAGGCCGAGCGAGCCGACGCGTTCGGTGAGGCGTTCGCGCCACCAGCCGTCGCCGACCCAGAGCAGTTTCCACGACGGGCGTGAGCGGAGCTCGGTCGCGAGGGCGTCGAGTAGATCGTCGTGGCCCTTGTGCTCGGCGAGGCGGGCGACGGTTCCGATGACGAAGTCGTCGTCCCAGAGGCCGAGTTCGCGGCGGACGCTCGCGGCGTCCTCGCCTTCGGCGGCGTGGAGGAAGTGGTCGGTCTCCATGCCGCTGCGGACGGTGACGAACTGGTCGGATCGCCCGATGGCGCGGGCGAGGAACTGCTCGGTCATGGCGTCGGCGACGCTGACGATGACATGGCAGCGTTTGGCGGCGAATCGCTCGGCGATGGTGTAGAGGGTGTTCTTCAGCTTCGTGGCCAGCCCGCGGCCCGGCATGAACGGTGGGCCGTGGATGGTGTGGACGATCGCAGGGCGGGGGTTGGCCTTCCACGCGGCCCAGCGGCCGAGGACGCCTGCTTTGGAGCTGTGGGTGTGGACGACGTCGGGCTTGATCTCGCGGATCAGGCTCTTGAGGTCGTGGTGGAGGCAGAAGTGGTCCTTGATCGGATGGATCTCGCGGACCATGTGCGGGAGTTCGTGGGTGGTGATGCGTCGGCCGTCGAAGGTCCGGAAGGCCTTGACGCGATCGAGGAGCGAGCCCTCGGGGCCGTAGATGGGGCCGAAGGCGAGGTGGACGTCGTGACCGGCTTCGGCCTGTCCTTCGCACGAGAGAACGGTGTTCTCTTGCGAACCTCCCAGGATGAGGCGGGTGGAGATGTGGAGGATGCGCCGGGACAAGGACCCGGAGGGTAGGGGGGGCAACCGGCGGGCTAGTCAGCGTTTGCGACGGCGATCTCGCTCGCGAGTTCGCGCACGTCCTCGATGTTCTCGGTGGTGACCTCGAGGAGTCTGAGGGCGTCCTCGTCGCGTCCGCGTTCGGTCTCGATGGCGAGGAGGGAGATATCGCTGAGGAGATCGGCGCGGAACGCTTCGGCGGCTTCCTTGGCGAAGTCGGCGTCTTCGATGATCGAGACGGCGCCGGCGAGGTTCTCGCGCTCCGTGAGGTAGACGCGGAGGAGCGTGTCGTTTTTCTTTATCAGGACGCCGATCGTTCCGCGGGTGGTGGCGAGGCCCTCGATGACCTCGTTGATGACGCGGTCGGCCTCTTCGATGTCGCCGTCGATGAGGTTCAGGTCACCGTCTCTGGCGAAGTCGCCCAGTTGGCCGAGGACGCCCTCGGAGGAGGAGCCGAGGGCGTTGTTGATGATGTGCTGCGACTGGCGGAGGCCTTCGAGGATGCTGTCGACCTCGGTCTGGAACGCCTCGCGTTCGGCGGGGGTGACGCCCCCGGAGTTGGCCGCCTGGACGACGAAGCCCTTGAGATCGAGGAGGAGGTCGGCCTGTACGGATAGCCCCCCTTCTTTGATGCCCAGAAAGGCGTTCTCGCGTTCGATGCGGTCGATCCTGCGGTTGAGCTTGATGAGCTCACCCTTCATCGGGGTGACGGCGACGACGCCCGCAGGGTCATCGGCGGCGCGGTTGATGCGTTTGCCGGTGGCGAGGCGCGTAAGAGCGACGTTGAAACGCTGGGAGGCGTTCTGGTAGGCGCGGTTTGCGGGTGTGTAGTGGAGGACACCGAGGCGCATCGCATCGGGTATCGGCCCGATGGGGGCGGGGATATAGGGAGCGCGCAAAGAAGCCGCGCCCTGGGGTGGGGACTCCCAGGGCGCGGCGGAGGGGAAAGCAAGAACCTTGGAGAGCGGAGAGCTGAGAGCGATCAGGCGTGGCGGCGGCGGCGGGCGGCGAGGAGGCCACCCGTGGCCAGGAGACCGATCGAGCCCGGAGCGGGGACGAGGGTCGCGGTCAGCTCGCCGATGGCGACGGCGGAGTTCGCGGGGCCCTGGTTGACGAGGCCGATGCGGGTGATGGAGTCACCACCGAAAGCGGTGGCGTCGAGCTTGAAGACCTGATAGTCGGCGTTGGAGATCTGAAGTTCGGCCTGGATGCCCGACTCGGTGTAGACGAGCAGGGTCCCCGCGGCGTTGGCGAGGGCGGTGGGGACGCCGCCGAAGGTGGTGGCGGGGTTCGTGCCCGTGGTCTGGCCGTCTTCGGAGCCGCGGATCTGGAGGGTGAGAGACTGGACGAGGCCCGGCTCGAAGGTGATGTCGGTGCGGCCTTCGCCGACGACGCCGTAAGCACGGTTGTTGGCGACGGTTCCGCCAAGGTTCGCAAGGCCCTCGGCGCTGAGGGGGTTGCTGGTGGCGGGGCCAGCGCCGCCGACGTAGAACGCGCCGACCTGGAAGAAGAGGATTTCGCCGGCGTTGTCGGTCCCGCCGAGCGGGCCGCTGCCGAGGTTCTCGGCGCCGAAGGTGGTGAAGGCCTCGAGGCCGTTGAGGACCTCGGTGTCGGGGGCGCCGCCGACGGTCCCGCCCGGGCCGAAGACGGTGGTGTAGGACTGAGCCTGGGCGGCGAGAGTGGTGGCGGCGGCGCAGGTGACAACGGACGCGATCTTCGCGGTACGCATGGTGAAACTCCGAATGCTTGTTTGCCAGTCGTCGTCGGACGGGGCTGCCCGACGGGCTGGGGCGGCACGCACCGCCCCGGTTCCGCGGGGAGAGGTCCGTCGCGGGGTGGGGCGTTGCGGGTCGGATCGATAATCAGCGAATAGTTGTGATCAGAAGAGGTCTTCGCCCGGCGCCTTCGATGCCTGGCTGATCCAGTCGGCGAGTTGTCCGTCGTTCCAGTCGTGATCCTCCGCGATATGGAGGTATCGCACGAGCTCGTGTTTCGATAACACGGGCGGCGGGGGGTCGAGGGCGGCGCCGTTGAGGAACGTCACCTTGATGTAGTTGGTGAAGCAGTGGAAGGAGAGGAACCAGCCGTTGTCTTCGATGCCGTAGAAAGGCGAGTTCCAGCGCACGGCCTTGCGGGCGGCGGGGACGGTCTCGGTCACGAGAGCGTCGAGGCGGCGTCCGACGTCCTGCTTCCAGCCCGGCATAGCGGCGATATAGGCCTGAACGGGGGCGTCGCCGTCGCCCTTCGGGATCTGCGGGTTGCCGCCCGAGAGGAGTTTGGGCTTGCTCGAGTTGGTCGTCTTCCTGGCCATCGTGTGGTCAGGCGAGCACGCCCTTGCGAGCTTCCCAGAGGCTCTCGACGCGTTCCATGAAGCCGCCGGTGGTCGGCAGTTCGAGGCCGCAGGCGATGAGCAGGTCGATCATGCCGTGATAGTCGTTGAGTGAGACACACTCGCGGGCGATCTCGGGCTTGGCGTCGTTCGAGCGGGCCTGTACGGCGTCGAGGTTGGCCATGTTGTGGTAGTTGCCGAGGGGGAGGCAGACGCAGGTGGCCTCGTAGCCGTAAGCGCAGAAGACGCTTGCTTCGCAGGCGCCGCCCGCCATGAGCTTGCGTTGCCAGTTCCAGGCGCGGTTGGTCTGCTTCTCGTTCGCCTTCGGCGTCGCGGGCCCGCCCGCGAGCTTCTCGGCGACCTTGGCGACGCTCTCGGTGAGGCCCGGGCTGAAGACGCTCACGCGGTCGCCGACGCGGACGATCGGGCCCGCTCCGATGGGGCTGTCGTTGGCGAATGAGCGGCTGGTCTCGAGGGCGATGATTCGGCTGTCCTTGGGCATGAACGCGTCGCGGCTCGCGCCGATGGCGCCGATGAAGCCGATTTCCTCGGCGCGCGTGAGCAGGACGCGGGCGTCGGGGACGCGCTCGCCGTTGAAGTGCATCGCGCGGAGTTCGTCGAAGGCGGCGAGGGCAGCGGCGAGGGCGGCGAGGTCGTCGCAGGCGGGGGTGTGGATGCAGCCGCCCGAGACTTCGCGGCCGAAGGTGTCGGTGGGGAGGATCTCGGGCTCGGGGAGGTCCCAGACGCCGAGGACGCCCGGCTCGCAGGCGTCGGAGGGCGTGTCGAGCTCGATGACCCAGCTCTTGAACGGGTCGGTCTGATCGCCGCGTTCGACGATCGAGCCGCGGACGGAATGTCCTTCATCGGGGTAGAAGCGGACGGGGGCGCCGACGAAGTAGTCCTCCATCACGCCGCCGCGGAACTCGGCCTCGATGGTGCTCGGGCCGATGACGCGGTTGACCACGAACGCGGGGTGGTCCAGGTGGGCGGTGAAGTAGACGGGGGTGTCGGTGGCGGTGGCGCCTTCGAGCGAGAGTTCGATGTTGCCGTGGCTGTCGATGCGACGGTGGAAGCCTTCGCGGCCCTCGAGGCACTTGTCGATCCACGCGATGACGCGGCTCTCCTTGCCCGCGGCCGTGGGGACGGCGGTGAGTTCGGTCAACCAGCGCTGATGCTCGCGTCTGACGCTTTCTGTGCGTTCGTGCATGGGGGGGAGTCTATGGGGAAGCGACGGAGCGACAAAGCGACGAAGCGACTGAGGGTGGCGTGATGACGGCCAGCCGAGTTCCACAGCCCTTCGTCGCTACGTCGCTTCGTCGCTCCGTCGCTTCTGCCTCAACCCCTTGAAGAACGTCCGGAGCAGGTCCGCCGATTCGTCCGCCATCACGCCCTCGACCACCTCGCTTCGGTGGTTGAGTCGGTCGTCCTCGAGGAGGGCGTAGAGGGTTCGGACGGCGCCGCCCTTGGGGTCGGGGGCGCCGTAGACGACGCGGCCGACGCGGCTATTGACGATGAGGCCCGAGCACATTGGGCAGGGCTCGAGGGTGACGGCGAGGGAGCAGTGGTTGAGGCGCCAGTCGCCGATGGCGCGGCAGGCCTGCTGGATGGCGATGAACTCGGCGTGGGCCCAGGGCTGGCGGTCGGTTTCTCGGCGGTTGGCGCCCTCGCCGAGGATGGCGCCGGTCGCTGTTTCCCAGACGACGGCGCCGACGGGGGTTTCGCCGTCGGCCGCGGCGCCTCGCGCGAGTTCGAGGGCGCGGGCCATCATGGCGCGGTCGGCGGCGGTGGCGTGGTCAGCCGACATCGTCTTCCACCGACGACTCGATCGGTTCGTTCCGGCCGCTCGGCGGGAAGATGACGAGGAGGATGACGCCGAGCTCGAAGAGGAGGTAGAGCGGGATGGCGAGGAGCATCATGCTGAGCGGGTCGGCGGGGGTCAGGACCGCGCCCGCGACAGCCGCGATCATGATCGCCCATCGGCGGTACTTGCGGAGGAACGCGGGCGTGACGATCCGCACCCACCCGAGGAGGAGGACGACGACGGGCGTCTGGAACGCGATCGCGAAGGCGAGGGCGAGGTTGAGGACCGTGCTCTGGTACTCGCGGACGCGGAGCTGCGGGACGACGCCCGAGGTTCCGATCAGGGTCGACCCCAGGACACGGAAGCCTTCGCCGTTCGGCCTGGGGATCGCGACACGCCACTGCTGGAGTTCGCTGTTAACCCAGACGTCGCCGATGGCGGGGGCGATGGGGTCGCCCGGGAGGACGGGCGCCTTTGGGAAGACGAGGTCGGGTGGTGGCACGACCGTGGTGACCTTCATCTGGCTCAGGCCCGTACCAAAGTCGATGAAGAAGCGGAGGATGACGGGGAGGACGACGAAGTACATGAACGCGGCGCCGCAGATGGTGAGCACGCCGCTCATGGGGACGAGCAGGTGGACGAGCTTGCGTTCCTGCGGGTAGAGGCCCGGGGCGATGAATTTCCAGAGCTGGTAGAGCAGCCACGGCGAGCCGACGAGGACGGCGGCGACGAGGGAGAGCTGCATGTAGGCCGCGAAGACCTCGAAGACGCCCGTCTGGATGAGCTGCGGCGCCTGGCCGGCCTTGCGGAGTTGGTCGAGGAGCGGCTCGGTGAGCCAGTCGAGGACCATGGTGCCGAAGACGAAGGCCGTGATGGCGATCGGGGCGATGCCGAGGAGGCCGAGGATCAGGCGGCGGCGGAGGTCTTCGAGGTGATCGCCGAGCGGCATGATGTCGCTGGCCACGCGTTCGATGTCGTTCGGCCTGTATTGGGGGCCGTCGTCGGGGTGACTCTGGGGTCGTTCGTCGCGCGAATCACTCATGGGAGGTCCGGAGGATACGCCCCCGGGGGAATTCCCAAGAAGGCGCGACGGGCGAGCGGCGGTGGCGCATCCTCGTGAGCAGGAATAGAAGAAAGCGAGGCGGCGTGGCGCGGGAGCCGGCGCTCAAGTTCGAATCCGTGGCGCCGGGGGCGGCTGATGGACCCGACCGGGGCGCTGCTCTGGTTGCGCAGCAGATCTGGCGCGATCACCGCAGATGGATCGCGGCGATTCTGCTCGCGCACAAGCCGCGGGACGTCGAGCTCGAGGACCTGTTGCAGACCGTGGCGATGCAGATCGTTCGGCACGCGGAGTCGATCCGCGGAGGGCGTGAGAGTCTCAAGCCGTGGCTCCGGACGGTCGCGATCAACGCGGCGCGGGCCGCGGGTCGGTCGACGACGGCGCGGCGACGGAATCTTCGCTTGGTAGGTGGAGACGCGTTGCGAGCGGCGGAGGCGGCGATCGAGGACGGGGCGGCCGAGGGGCGTGGGGCGCTCGATCGTGGGCGGCAACTGCTCGCGCTGAGCGAGCGGCTGCCGGAAAAGTACCGCGAGCCGCTGTTGCTGCGGTGCGTGCGGGGGATGAGCTATCGGCAGATCGGGGAGGTCATGGGCCTGCCCGAGACGACGGTGGAGACGCGGATCGCGCGGGGTCGGAAGATGCTCCGCGAGGCCGCGAGCGAAACGGAGACGCCCGTGGGGGCGACCAGCGACGGGGACGCGACATGACCGACCACGAGAACGATCTGAGCTACGACGCTGTTCCCGATCGGGATCGGCTGATCACGCGCGTGATCGATGGCGAGGCGACGCCCGGCGACTGGGCGCGGCTCTCGCGTCTCGCGTCG
>PAKY01000107.1 GCA_002706885.1 Phycisphaerae bacterium | reverse complement strand
GCGACGGCATCCGTGAGTTCAAGAAGGGGCTCAAGGATGTGGCCGACGAGGTGAAGGACAAGCCCCGCGACAACCCCTACGCGTACAAGGCTGCCAACCCGCCCCTGACCTCAGGCGGCGAGGACGCCCGCGTTCCGGTAGGCGAGCCGGCTCATCAGCCCGAGAACGCCTGACCCACGAGCGGCGGCGCCGACGCGCGAGCCGCGTCCAGCAGGGC
This sequence comes from Phycisphaerae bacterium, assembly GCA_002706885.1. Taxonomy (GTDB): domain Bacteria; phylum Planctomycetota; class Phycisphaerae; order Phycisphaerales; family UBA1924. The sequence goes on along the minus strand of PAKY01000107.1, from coordinate 45,184 downwards.
TTGGGTGTAGACGTGCTCCGGCGCGTCGATGATCCGTTCGCGCGGACCGCTCTCGACGATCTCGCCCGATTTCATCACGTAGATCCGGGTGCACAGGTGGTCCACGACCGCGAGGTCGTGGCTGATGAACAGGTACGCGAGACCAAATCGCTCCTGCAGGTCGCGGAGCAGGTTGACGACCTGCGCCTGCACCGACACATCGAGGGCGCTCGTCGGCTCGTCGCAGATGATCAGCTTGGGTCGCGTCGAGATCGCCCTCGCAATCGCCACTCGCTGACGCTGCCCGCCGCTGAGTTGGTGCGGATACCGATCGAGAGCTTCCGTCTGGAGCCCGACGCTCTCGAAAAGGTCGGCAGCCCTCGTCCGCCGGTCCTTTCGAGCAACGGTGTCCCCCGCGACGCGGAGCGGCTCGGTGACGATCGCCCAGAGACGGAGCTTGGGGTTGAGGCTGCCGGCGGGATCCTGGAAGATCATCTGGACCGACCGGCGCGCGTTGAAGCGAATCGACCCGGCGGTGGGCGTGGTTAGGCCTGCGACAGCCCGTGCGACCGTCGACTTTCCACTGCCCGACTCTCCGACCAGCCCAACGGCCTCGCCCGCGTCGACGGTGAGAGACACGCCCCGCACGGCCGGTACGGCCTTGTCGCCAGAACCGAACCGGACGGACAGATTGGTGATGCGGAGGAGTGGGGCGGGGTCGACAGGCATCCGGGGCAGGGTAGAGGAATGAGCGGACCGGAGGCCGCGGGATCGGCGATCCGGCCTGATCTCGTCGTCGCCGATGACCGATCCCTGATCGCTTCTGCGTTGCCCCCGTTGACCGGGGCGGGGTAGCGGCTACGCTATCGGTCCGGTCGTCGGGAGACCCCGACGCTCGGGACAGCGGGCGCTTAGCTCAGTTGGTAGAGCACGGCATTGAAAATGCCGGTGTCCCCGGTTCAAGTCCGGGAGCGCCCATTCACCGCGGCACGCGTCGGTCGATGAGATCCCCTGATCATCGTCGGCTGTTGAGAGTGCCTCGCGGCTGACGCCCCTCCAACTTAACGGCACTTGACCGAACGGCGACGCGGTCGCTCCGCCTCAATTCGCTGTCGTTCGATCCTCAGCGAATCGGGCGTCGGCCTTCGCAAAGTCGTCGATCGTGACGGCCTCCAGCTCTCGCAATCGGAGCTCGTGCAACGCGCGGCACGCCCTCGATGTGGGGCAGGTGTCGCCGCCGGGGCAACTCGTGAATCCGACGAGACAGGCCTGCTGGTCGATAGTGGGATCGACGGCACGGACGACGTCGAGCAGCGTGATCGTGTCAGGGGGGTCAGCGAGTCGCACGCCGCCGGCGGCGCCGCGTTGAGCAATGACCAGCCCTTGTTTGGCGAGGGTCCCCATGATCCGGGCGAGATAGGCGCGTGGGAGATCCGCGTAGTCCGCGAGTTCCCGGACCGTCATCGGGCGGCCCGTGGCGCTGAGCGTGGCGAGGGCGAGGATGGCGTATCCGGTGGCAGGACTCATCTGCTCGTCCAACGGGGCTGATGCGTGTACTGTGAAACAACAAAATATCGTGCTGATAAAGATTTTGAGGACATTCCGATCACTTGATCCATTTGTCCGATTATACTCTCGCGTCATCGGCAGACCAAGAGCTGAAGGCGACAAGTTTCCAAGCGATTTTGGGGCGACCGCCGACGAACGCGGACGCCGTTCGGCCTCGATTGCGAGGCTCGGCGAAGGGCATCAGGAGTTCACAGGTGAATAGAGGACGACCACTTCGGGCGCCTGTCGCAACGGACGTAGCGGGGGATCCACGCGCGGGAATTCCGCTCGACGCGGAGGGCCCGATCGAGGAGTTCGAGTACGACGACGCGATCGTGCGTCAGTTCACCCTCGCCACCGTGATCTGGGGCCTCGTTGGAATGCTCGTCGGACTGATCGTGGCCCTCCAACTCGTGCTCCCGGCGGCCAACGAGTATCTGATCGGGCAGGGGGCGAAGGCGTGGATCACCGACACGCTCCCGCTGCTCTACCAACACGAGTGGCTGAGCTTCGGGCGGCTCCGTCCGCTGCACACCAACGCGGTGATCTTCGCGTTCGCCGGCAATGCGATCTTCGCGGCGGTCTACTACTCGACTCAGCGGCTGTGTAAGGCTCGAATGTGGTCAGATCTTCTGAGCCGCCTCCACTTCTGGGGATGGCAGGCAATCATCGTTTCGGCGGCGGTCACCCTCCCGCTCGGCATCACGCAGAGCAAGGAGTACGCGGAGCTCGAGTGGCCGATCGACCTCGCGATCGCGGTGGTCTGGGTCGCGTTCTTCGGCGTGAACTTCTTCATGACGCTCAAGAACCGACGCGAGCGGCACATGTACGTCGCGCTGTGGTTCTACATCGCGACGATCGTGACGGTCGCGATGCTCCACGTGTTCAACAACCTGTGGCTCCCGGTCGGGCTGGTGAGCTTCTTCCAGACTGGTGAGATGCCTTCCGCGGCGCTGGCAATGAAGAGCTATCCGCTCTACGCCGGCGTGCAGGATGCCCTGATGCAGTGGTGGTACGGCCACAACGCGGTGGCGTTCTTCCTGACCACGCCGTTCCTGGGCCTCATGTACTACTTCCTCCCGAAGGCGGCTGAGCGGCCCGTGTTCAGCTACCGGTTGAGCATCCTGCACTTCTGGAGCCTGGTGTTCATTTACATCTGGGCCGGGCCGCATCACCTGCACTACACGTCGCTCGCGGAATGGGCGAGCACGCTCGGGATGATCTTCAGCGTGATGCTCTGGATGCCGTCGTGGGGCGGCATGATCAACGGTCTGCTCACGCTCCGCGGATCGTGGCACAAGGTCGCCGAGGACCCGGTCCTGAAGTTCTTCGTCGTAGGCATCACGTTCTACGGCATGAGCACGTTCGAGGGGCCGATGCTCAGCGTGAAGGCGGTCAACAGTCTCAGTCACTACACGGACTGGACCATCGCTCACGTTCACGCGGGGGCGCTCGGTTGGAACGGGTTCATGACCTTCGGCATGATCTACTGGCTCCTGCCGCGTCTGTTCCAGACCGAGCTGTGGAGCAAGAAGCTCTGCGCCGCCCACTTCTGGCTCGGGACGCTTGGCATTCTGCTGTACATCATCCCGATCTACGCGGGCGGCATCACGCAGGGGTTGATGTGGCGGGCGTTCGACGAGACCGGTCGTCTGATGTTCCCGGACTTCGTCGAGACGGTCGTTGAGCTGCTTCCGTTCTACTGGATCCGTATCCTCGGAGGCTCGCTGTTCATCGTCGGCCTGTTGATGCTCAGTGTGAACCTGGCCATGACCTGGCGGGCGCGCCCCGCGACGTACGCCCCGTCGATGGGGCGGGCGCCGAAGCTCTCGAAGAGCTACGACGGCGATCCTCCGAAGCCCAAGAGCCGCCTCACCGCGGTCGCGACGGGTGGGGACGCGCTCGACCGGTTCACACAACTGGTGTGGCACCGCGTCTGGGAGCGGAAGGCGCTGACGTTCACCGTGTGGACGTGCATCGCGGTCGCGATCGGGGGTATCGCCGAAGCGATCCCGATGTTCCTGATCAAGAGCAACGTCCCGACGATCGCGACGGTCGAGCCGCGCACGCCGCTTGAGCAGGCGGGCTTCGACATCTACGTCAGCGAGGGCTGTTACAACTGCCATTCGCAGATGGTGCGGCCCATGTACCACGAGACGAAGCGATACGGCGAGTATTCGAAGCCGGGTGAGTTCGTCTACGACAGGCCATTCCAGTGGGGGAGCCGGCGCATCGGCCCCGACCTTGCGCGTGAGGGCGGGCGTCAGAGTCACTTCTGGCACTACCTGCACTTCCAGAACCCGCGGCAGGTGAATCGTGACTCGGTGATGCCGTCGTACGCCGGATTGCTCGAGCAGGATCTGAACTTCGACGAGATCCAGGCTCGCGTGGACGCGATGGCCATGCTCGGAGCGCCCTACGGCGATCTCATCGAAGAAGGCAAGGCGGTGAAGCACGCCCGGGCACAGGCTCAGGTCATCGTGAACAAGCTGCGTCAGCAGTCGCAGGGCAGGGATCTGCCCAACGACCTTGAGGACAAGAAGGTCATCGCGTTGATCGCGTACCTCCAGCGTCTCGGCACGGACATCTACCGGGACCCGGAGGCGCCAAGCGCTCTTGCGTGGCCGACGCTCCCCGGCGAGGAGGTGGCCGATGCGGTTGAGTGATCTCTTCGCCGATGGCGGTCTGACCTTCTTCCCGATCGTGGGTCTTCTGATCTTCTTCGGGGTGTTCGTAGCGGTCGGCTTCCGGGTGATGCGGAAGGGCCGGACTGAGATGAACCACAACGCGAGGTTGCCGCTCGAAGACGGCGCCGTGGCCGCGACCCGCGGCGAGAGGAGCGGGCAATGATCAGTTCAAAGGACACCGACGTTCAGTCCGCCCGGGCCTACGAGCCACGACGCGTCCTCAGTTACGAGGCATACCTTGACCGGGAACGCCAGGCGCTCGAGGCTTGCCGCGTCGAGATCGACGAGGCGGCGCTCCGCTACGCGGAGGCCGCGAAGGCCTACCAGGCGTCGCTCCGTTCGCTTCCGCCGATGCAGCGTGAGCACTACGAGAGCGACCTCGTCGCGGGGGCCGCGCACGCGGCGAGCCACGCGATGCTCGCGCCCGAGCCCGAGGTCAAGGACGAACTCACCGGCCACAACTACGATGGGATCCAGGAGTACGACAACCCGGCGCCCGGTTGGTGGCACATGCTGTTCATCGGCACGGCGGTCTGGGCCGTGTTCTATCTCGCGATCTATCACTTCAGCCCGTACGTCGGCTCGCTCCCCGATCGGCACGCCTCGGCAGTGGCGCAGGCGGAGCAGGCGCAGTTCGCCGAACTTGCGACGCTTCCGCTCGGCGAGGAGAAGATCCTGAAGATCATGGGATCCGAGACATGGCTTGCATCCGGGCGAGGGGTGTACGAGGCGACCTGCGTGCAGTGCCACGGGGAGAACGGGGGCGGGCTCAACGGTCTCGGCCAGAACCTCACGGACGAGAGCTTCAAGTACATCACGGACCTGACCTCGATCGCGACGATTGTTCATGACGGCCTCCCGCCATTGATGCCGCCGAAGGCCGGGCGTCCGGACATGAGCGAGAACGAGATCGCGCTCGTCGCTGCCTACGTCGCCTCACTCCGAGGGACGTTCGTGGACGGTGGTCGCGAGCCCGAGGGCGTGGAGATCGCCCCCTGGCCCGAGCCGCCCGCGGAAGACGGCGCCTGACGTACGAGGGCGACCCGCTCGGAGGCACGGAAGGAGTCGTTTGACGACATGTCGGCGCCATCGGTACTCGAATCCCCGGAACGCGTCCTCTCGACGCTGAACGCCGACGGCTCACGACGCTGGCTGAATCCCAGGCTCGTGAAGGGTCCGCTCTGGAAGCGGCGGCGGGTCGTGGGCTGGATCCTCATCGCGATCTTCGTCACGCTCCCACACATCTACATCGACGGGCGCCAGGCCTTTTTACTCGACATCGGCGCGGGCGAGTTCACGCTGTTCGGGATGACGTTTGTGAGGACCGATACGCTGCTGCTTGCGCTCAGCGTCGTGTCGATCTTCGTGACGGTGTTTCTTCTCACGGCGTTGGTCGGCCGCGTGTGGTGCGGCTGGGCGTGTCCTCAGACTGTGTATCTCGATTTTCTGTTCCGCCCGCTCGACCGTGTGTTCGACGGCAAGACCCACAAGACGGGCTTCCTCTGCGCCATCGCGGCGATGCCGCGCGGCGCACGGGCGATCCTTCGGCTGGTGGTGATGCTCGCGTGCTGCTTCGTGCTCGCCAACACCTTCCTCGGGTACTTCGTCGAGTCCCGCACGCTGCTTCACTGGGTGAGCGACTGGCCGTGGGTCCACCCGATGGGGTTTGGGGTCGTCGCAGGCGTGACGGTCGCGATGATGGTCGACTTCGCGTTCTTCCGTGAACAGCTCTGCATTGTGGCCTGTCCTTACGGCCGGTTTCAGAGCGTGATGCTGGACAAGCAGAGCCTGATCGTCGGCTATGACCGCAAGCGGGGCGAGCCTCGCGGGAAGATGTCGCCCCGTCGACCGACACCGACGACCGACCGCTCGCCGGACGCCGCGCCCGTCGAACTGACGGTCAATGGTGACTGCGTCGACTGCACCAAGTGCGTGCAGGTGTGCCCGACGGGCATCGATATCCGCGACGGGCTTCAGCTTGAGTGCATCCACTGCGCCGCTTGCATCGACGCGTGCAACTCGGTCATGGCGAAGATCGGTCGGGCGCCGGGGTTGATCCGCTACAGCTCCCAGGAATCGCTTGCGACAGGCCGCCAGAGGTTCTTCCGCCCCCGGGTTGTCCTGTACCCGCTGATTCTGCTGACACTCGGTGTATCGATCGCGACGCTCGTCGCGACGAAGCAGGACGCCGAGGTGCTGCTGATCCGCGGCAAGGGGCTTCCGTACTACGTCATGGATTCCGGGGTGGTGGCGAACCAGATCCGAGTTCGGGTGCACAACCGCACGAGAGAGCCTCACGCCTTCGGTGTCAGGAGCCTTGCAGAGGGCGTCGCGGTGGAGGGGGTCCCGGAGGCAGGGATCGAGGTGGGGCCTGGCGAAACGCGTAGTGAAGCGGCTCGCCTCGTCGCGGATCCTTCGGTGTTCGCGGGGAGCGATGGAGCGATCGTCGTCGGCATCGAGGTCAGCGATGGCGAGGCGTTCCGAGCCGTGAGACAGTATCGATTGCTCGGACCGTCGCAGCGGTCGGAAGACTGACGGATGATCATCCGGAGGAGCGTGACGATGGATCCTGAGGTGCGGAGAGCACAGCGGAAGGCAGGGCGGAAGTGGCCGATGATCGTCATCGGCCTGCTGCTGTTCAACGTCGGCGTGTGCTTTACGACGGTCTTCGCCGCGGTGAGCAACCCCCCGGCGGTCGAGAGCGACTACTACCAACGCGCCGTGGACTGGGACGCGGCGCGTGCGGCGAGCCCTGACATCTCGAAACGGGGTTGGAATGTCGAGACGTCGTTCGTCGGGCCCCAGGCCGCGAGGATCCGCATCGCGCTGACAGGTGATGACGAGACCGTAATCGACGGGGCGGTTCTCCGTGGAGTCGCGTTCCATCAGGCGTTTGCGACCGATCGTCGTGATCTGGCGTTCACCGAGACCGCGCCGGGAGTCTACGAGTCCCCTTGGCCGACGAACCTGCCTGGCTTCTGGGAGGTTCGTCTGGTGATCGACGCAGATGCCGTCAGCGCGAGCATGACCCGGACGATCGAACTCATTGGATCGCGGTAGAAGTCGAGGCAGGCGTGGAAGGCAGCTTCGCTGAAATCCTGACACTCCTCGGCGCGGTGCTTATCGCGAGCGTCGTTGGCAGCGCGCACTGCGCTGGCATGTGCGGCGGGCTGGCGCTGTTCGCGGTCGGAGCGGACGGCAAGCTTGAGCGGCGCTGGCGGCTCCATGTCGGCTATCACGCGGGTCGGGGGATCGGTTACGCGATCGTCGGGGCGATCGCTGGATGGATCGGCGCCGCCGTGGATTTCGCAGGGCTTTCTGCGGGGTGGCAGCGTCCGGCGGCGGCGGTCGCCGGCGCGACGATGATCGTGTTCGGCCTCGTCGCGATTGGCGCCAATCTGGGCATGGGCGTTGGCGGCGCCCGTGTGCGTCTGCCCGCTCGGTATCAGCGATTCGTCGAATCGCTGCACCGCTTCGCGTTCTCGCTACCGCCGCTCGCTCGGGCGTGGGGGGTCGGGTTTCTGACGCCGGCCCTGCCGTGCGGATGGCTCTACGCCTTTGCCATCGCCGCGGCCGGCGTCGGCTCGCCGATCCTCGGCGCCTTCGTGATGATCGCGTTCTGGGCCGGGACGCTCCCGATGCTGGGAAGCGTCGGATTCGGACTCCAGTTGCTGACAGGCCCGCTTCGTCGACGGGCGCCCGCGATCACCGCGGGCCTCGTGATCGTGCTCGGCGTTCTCACCGCCACCGGTCGCGTTTCGTTGCCGACGTTTGCGGATCCGGAGGCCATCGCGTCGCAGCCGGCGTCCATCCGGGCGTCGATCCAGCAGGTGCACACGATCTCGGCAGATGACCTTCCGTGCTGCAACCCGGAACCGATTCATCGAGGCTCGGCGGAGGCGGCGCCATGACGGAGGTCGCTATCGGCTTGGCCGAGCACCGCGCGAGCCATCGGGTCGCCTGCGCACACTGCGGCGAGCCGGTGCCGCCCGGACTGGTCGAGATGAACGCTGGGGACCAGTTCTGTTGCGGCGGGTGCCGGACTGTCTACGGGATCCTTCGTGGAAGCGGGCTTGAGGCGTACTACCGCGTGCGGGAGGCCGTCGGCGAGAGCGGCGTGCCGGTCACCACCACCGACGCCGCCTACGAGGAGTACGACAGCGACGTGTTCCTCGGCGCCCACGCGAAGCCGGCGCCCGACGGACGAATGTGCGCGACGATCCAGCTCCGAGGCGTGCACTGTGCCGCGTGCGTTTGGCTCGTCGAACGGGTGAATCGCGTTACGCCCGGCGTCGTGGGAACGCGGCTCGACTTCCGTCGAGCGCTCGCGACCATCACATGGGACCCTGCGGCAACCTCGCTCTCATCGATCGCTCGCGCCCTCGACAGTCTCGGTTACCCATCACAGGCGCCGAAGGCGAACGGCGGCGAGGAATCTCGACGGCGTGAGGATCGCGAACATCTGATCCGTATTGGTGTTGCGGGAGCGATCGCGGGGAACGTAATGCTCCTCGCGCTGCCGCAATACGCCGGCGTCTTCCAGGGAATATCGAGAGAGTTCGAGACGCTGTTCCGCGTCGCGAGCGCCGTCCTCGGTGTCATCTCACTCGCCTGGCCCGGACGCGTGTTCTTCCGAGGCGCGATCGCCGCGCTACGGACGCGGGCGCCGCACCTGGATCTCCCGATCGCGCTGGCGCTGTTCGTGGGCGGCGTCTGGGGGGTTGCGAACACGATTCGGGGCGCCGGCGAGATCTATTTCGATTCGCTCACGGTGCTCGTGTTCCTGCTTCTCGTCGGTCGCTGGATCCAGCACGCCCAGCAGCGACGCGCCGCCGACGCCATCGAGCTTCTCTTCACGACCACCCCGCGGACGGCGCGCCGGGTCGGTTCAGACGGCGCCGTTGTGACCGTCCTGAGCGACGATCTCTCGGCGGGCGACGTCATCGAGGCCCGCAGCGGCGAAACGCTCGCGGTGGACGGCATACTGCTGTCTGAGACCGGGTCGGTCGATGAGGCGCTCGTCTCGGGAGAGTCGAGGCCGCGGAACGTCGTCACGGGCGACCGCGTGATTGCGGGGGCGGTGAACGTCGGCGGCACGATCCGCGTCGAGGCCCAGGCGACGGGGGAGGACACCCGCGTGGCTCGCCTCATGCGCCTCGTCGCCGATGCCTCATCGCAGCGTTCCAAGATCGTGCAGCGAGCGGACCGGATCGCCGGGTACTTTGTAATAGTCGTTTCGATACTCGCGGTTGCCACGCTCGTCGTCTGGCTCTTCATCGAACCGACGCGCGCCGTCGATCATGCCGCTGCGCTGCTCATCGTGAGTTGCCCATGTGCTCTCGGCCTCGCAACGCCGCTGGTCCTGACCGCGACGATCGGGCGTCTCGCCCGGCGCGGTGTCCTCGTTCGCGGCGGTGATGCTCTCGAGAAGCTCGCTCACGCCGGTACGCTCCTGCTCGACAAGACCGGGACGCTCACGGTCTCCGGTCTGGGGATCATCGATCGCATCGGCGACGAGACCGTCGCGCCAAGCGTTGTCGCCGTGGAGCGCGAAGCGTCGCACCGCGTGGCCGAAGCGTTGGTGGACGGATTCGCCGAGTACGACGAGGGGCTCACCGCGTCGGACGTTCGCCAGATCGGCGGACGCGGCGTGGTTGGATTCGTCGGCGGCGAACGCGTGGCGGTTGGCACACTCGAGTTGATGGACGACGAGGCGATCGCGGCTCCGCCCAGTATTCGAGTCTGGGCTGACGAGCAAGCAGCGGCTGGCGCCCATCCTGTGCTGGTCGGGCGTGGTGCGGCTGTCGTCGCGGGATACGCCCTTCGCGGTGACGAGGTCCGCCCCGACGCTCCCTCGGTCATTGACCACCTCCGTAGCGAGGGCTGGCTCCTTGCGATCGTCTCGGGGGATCGGCGGGAGCACGTCGATCGTGTAGCGGAGTTTCTGGACATCCCGGCAAACGCGAGCGAGGCGGGGGTATCGCCCGAACGCAAGCTGGAGCGGGTTCGCGAGGAGCTCTCCTCGGGGTCGCGTCCGGTCGTCATGCTCGGGGACGGCGTGAATGACGCCGCAGCCCTCGCCGCTGCCGATGTGGGCGTCGCGATGCACGGCGGCGCGGAGGCGAGCCTTCAGGCCGCGGACGTATCGATCTCGCGTCCGGGCGTCGCGCCGCTGCTCGAACTCATCCGTGCGGGGGGATGGGCGAGGCGGCGGATCACGCTCTGTCTCGCCGCGTCGCTTGGTTACAACGCGATCGCCGCGTCGCTCGCGGTGGTGGGGCTCGTTCATCCGCTCCTCGCGGCTGTGCTCATGCCCTTGAGCTCGATCACCGTCGTCGCACTCTCGGCAAGCGGGGGCGCCTCGGCGGTCGGCAGGGAGGCGATCCGATGACCGTCATCATGATGATGATCCCGGCGGCGTTCGTCCTCGCGGGTCTGGCGGTCTGGGCATTTATTCGCGCTGTCCGAGCGGGTCAGTTTGATGACCTCGATACCCCTCCGATCCGCGCCGTCTTCGACGACGACCAGCCAGTCCCGCCCACTCGCTCGGAACGGTAGCCGCCGCTAGTCTCGTTGCATGGCCGAACCGGCGCTTGCTCTCACATCGCTCATGAAGAGCTTCGGCTCGAGGCCCGTCCTGAGAGGCTTGGAGCTTTCGATGGTCTCGGGCGAGGTGGTCGCGATCATGGGCCCATCCGGCGCCGGAAAGACGACGCTCCTTCGGCTGATCTGCGGCCTCGATCGTGCGGACGCTGGAACCATCGCGATTCACGGCGCCGACGTGACGCGTGTTGCGCCGCATCGCCGTGGCGTGGGGCTTGTTCCCCAGGATGACGCCCTCTACCCACACCTCACGCTCGGCGACAACATCGCTCTGCCGCTCGCCCGCCGGGGTATCGCGGGCGTCGAACGGCGACGCCGGGTGGCCGAGATCGCGAGTCTGCTCCAGATCTCCGACCTGCTCCGCCGCAAGCCCGGCGCTGTTTCCGGTGGGCAGCGCCGTCGCGCATCGATCGGCCGAGCGCTCGTCGCCGACCCGGCGATCCTCCTGATGGACGAGCCGCTCTCCAGCCTTGACGAGTCGCTGAGGACCGAACTCCGCGACCTGCTCGGTGGATGGCTCCGTGAGCGAAAGGCCACCGCTCTCATCGTCACCCACGACCGGCTCGACGCCGACGCGATCGCGTCTCGCGTCCTGACCCTCCGTGATGGGGTCCTGGACGCCGGCCGCCCGGTCCCGTGATCCGTCCAGGATCCGCGGTACGCTCTTCGGTCACAACCGACTTCGAAAGGACCGCGATGGGCGTGATGAAGGAATTTCGTGACTTCGCGATGCGTGGCAATGTGGTGGATCTCGCCGTCGGCGTGATCATCGGCGCCGCGTTCGGCCGGGTCGTCAGCACCCTTGTCGACAAGGTGCTCATGCCGCCTCTCGGGTACGCTATGGGCGGGATCGACTTCGCCGACAAGAAGGTCATCCTCGCCAAAGCGATCCCGGAGGCCATCGGCGAAGGCGGAGCGATCGTCACCGCGGCCCGCCCGGAGGTCGCGATTTACTGGGGCGAGCTTGTTAACGTCCTGATCAACTTCATCTTTGTGGCGATCGCGTTGTTCATCCTGATCAAGGCCATGAACAAGGCTCGCAAGGCGATGGAACACCGTCAGGAAGCAGCGCCTCCGGCTGACGCTCCCGCTCCCGCCGACATCGTCCTGCTCACGGAAATCCGGGACCTGCTGAGGAAGCAGGCCTAGGCGCCACGGATCGCGGCATCGACAGTTTGAATTGCCGCAGGGCGGTCGCCCCGCCCCGCGGCCTTTAGTCTTCCGCTCGCTCGCCTTCCGGCGCCATCTTCACCAGACGCGGATCGAACCGGGCGATTACTTCGACGAGGTCGGCCTGGCGGGCCATGACCTGCTCGATCTGCTTGTAGACGAGCGGGTTCTCATCGATGCCCGCAGAAAGCAGCGTGACGCCCACCCGGTCGAGCATGGGTCGGACGTCCGCCCAACGGTGCGTCTTCTTCGCCTTCGATCGGCTCATCACGCGCCCGGCGCCGTGCGCCGCCGAGTCGATTGATCCTGCGCCGCCCTTGCCCACCACGACGTACCCCGGCTGGGCCATCGACCCCGGGATCACGCCGAGCGTGCCAATACCCGCCGGAGTCGCGCCTTTCCGATGGACGACCACCTCGCGAGGTCCGTGTCCGTCGCCAAAGTCGTGCGTCTCCTTCCACGCGAAGTTGTGGTGGTTCTCCACGCCGCCGATGACCCTTGCCCCGAGATGCTCGACGATGCTGTCATGGATGCACGCGTGGTTCGCCGAGGCATATGAGCCCATCAGGTTCATCGCGTTCCAGTACTCCTGCCCCGCCTCGGAGTCGAGATCGAGCCACGCAAGCCGCTTCGGCGCTCCCTCAAGCTCCGGATGCTCGCTCATCGCGAGTTTGCTGTAGTGATCACAAACCGAAGCGCCGACGCCTCGGCTACCCGAATGGCTCAAGAGCGCGAGATAGACGCCGGGCGGCATACCGAGCGGCGAGAGCCCGTCAGACTCTTCGACCGTCAGCGTTCCAAACTCGACGAAGTGGTTTCCCGACCCGCTCGTGCCCAACTGGGCGTGCGCCTTGTCCTTCAGGCGCAGCGTGACAGGCGACACGGACCAATCCTCGTCCATCACTGCGTGCGACCGCGGTCCGACGTCCGACCGCCGGCCTCGGCCGGCAAAGCTCGCGCCGACACCAAACCGTGTCTCCGTCTCGATCGCGTCCGCAAGTCGATCGCGGCCACGCTCGTCGTCAAGCACGGCCGCCGGCATGTCAAACACACTGAGCTTGACCCTGCACGCGATATCCACGCCAACGGCGTAGGGAATCACCGTGTTCTCCGTCGCGAGCACGCCACCGATCGGCAGCCCGTATCCAACATGCGCATCCGGCATAAGGGCGCCGCCAACCGCGATCGGTAGCGCACAGGCCTGATCGAGCTGCGCGACGCTCTCACCATCAAAATCGATACCCGGCTCTCCAAAGAGCCGCTTCTGAACGCTCACAGATTGCTCCTTTCAACTCTATTGCCAATGTCGTTGCGGGCCGCGAAGCCCGCAACGCTCAGTCCTGATCACTCTCAGCAGGAGGCTGCGCCTCGCCCTCCGCGTCCCGCTCCGCGCGACGCTTCGCGCGACGCTTCGCTTCCTCGGCCTGGAACCGATCGAAAGCGAGGGCGCCGAACGCGTCGCCAAGCCGTGCCAGCCGCGCGCGTCGAAGGTCCACGATCGCGGGCCTCCCATTGGGACGTTCAACGAACACGAAAGGCACGCAAACGTCGATCACCCGCAGCGGTGTCGGTGAGCGTGTCGGCGTTGTGACGACGCGGGAAAGTTCGAACCTGTCCGCCCCCGGCGCGCATTCGCCGTACAGACGCGGGAAGACCTCCTGCACTTTGTGCAGGACAGCAACATAGATTCCCGGCGTGATGTCCTCGGGCGCCAGTCGGCGCGCCAGCGTGGTCGGGTTGGCCTGGTTGTTCATCTGGTTCATGGCTTGATCCATCGATGCTTCGGTCTACATGGAAATACTCCGATCCGCCGTGTGCGACGCGACAAGCGCGGCGCCACGATCGGATTAAACCGGGCTCGGACGGCCCGACCGGTACGGTTGTGGTGTATGGCGAGTGGAGAAGGGGTCGGGGCGTTAGGCCGCGACGGGACGTATGCCGGGCATGCCGCGATCGCGCAGCCACATTGTGCTCGGCCGTTCAAGGCCAACACATCTGAGACTGAGATGGGATCGCGTCAACGCTCGCACGGCAAACTCCCTTGGAACGGTCGGAAGCATTGCGCGCACGACAACACAGTCAAGTGCGACTTGATCTCAACTGACTTGCGATTCCTAGACGGCGTCAGCAGATCGCGGGCCGCTCATCGAAAGGACGACGCGATCACGGCCAGGTCGTGATCGGCTTCTCGGCCGACGCTCGCCCCTCCGCGACGCCGTTCCGCTGTTCCAACGGGGCGTGGTGATCGGCGCGCCAACTCTCCGGATAGTGGGGGTCATCCATGTCGAGCGCGGCCTTGGTTGGGAACATCGGGCGGAACGTGTCGCACATCACCGCGAGCTCGTCCGTGTAGTTCTTGCCGAGGCTCTTCTCGACGGTGCCCGGGTGCGGTCCGTGCGGGATCCCCTGCGGATGCAGACTGATCGATCCCACCTCGATGCCACGCCGGGCCTTGTAGTTGCCCTCGACGTAGTACAGGATCTCGTCGCTATCGATGTTCGAGTGGTTGTACGGGATCGGGATCGCTTCCGGATGGAAATCGAGCACGCGCGGACAGAACGAGCAGATCACGAAGTTGTGACCCTCGAACGTCTGGTGGATCGGCGGCGGCATGTGCAGCTTGCCCACGATCGGCGCGAAGTCGTCGATGTTGAAGCAGTAGGGGTAGTAGCACCCGTCCCACCCGACGACGTCGAGCGGGTGATACGAGTACACGTAGCTGTGCACGCAGTCGCGTGCTTTGATCCGCACCTCGAAGTCGCCGAGCTCGTCGTACGCCAGCGGGTGATCGGTATCTTCGAACGGCACACGAAGGTCACGCTCACAATACGGCGCGTGCTCGAGGAACTGGCTCGTCTGCTTGGAGAGATACCGCGGCGGCGGCGCGATGTGACTCGCGTTTGCCGTTTCGAACCCGATGAACTTCCCGAACGGCATCGTGTCCTTCGTGTACCCATCGGGCCGGTCCGCGTCAGCGAGTTCATCGAACACGATTTGGTAGATCACGCCTTTCGGCAGAACGACATAGTCCTTCGGTCCGAATTTCAGCGTGCCGAACATGGTGAACACCGAGCCCGACCCGTAGTGAACGAAGAGGCACTCGTCGCCCTGTCCGTTCTTGTAGTGGTAGTTCATCCGATCGGCCGGATTGCATGCAAACATCTCCACGTCCGCGTTGCCGAAGAGTACGACGCGTCCCGTTACGGGGTCGCCGCTCGCTTCCATCGGCGCGGTCTTGAGGTGCCGCATCCGCATCACCGACTCTTCGACGTACTCGGGCTTCGTGCCGTACATCGCCTTCCACCCGCTGACCTGCGTCGGCGGATGAATGTGGTACATCGTGCTCGTCGGTCCAACGAATCCCTCGGTGCCGAAAAGTTCCTCGCTGTAAAGCGCGCCGTCAGGGCGGCGGAACTGGATGTGGCGCTTGTTCGGCAGCCTGCCGAGCTTCATGTAGTACGGCATGTCGGTCTCCCTTCGGGAAAGCGGATATCCACGACAAGTTTAGGCTGTGGCGCCCCTGCGCCAAGCGTGACGCCAAACTCCGCGGGGACGCTCACGCGACGCCCAGGCGCCGCTCGATCTCGCCGATGACGCAATGCAGCATGAGCATGTGCAACTCCTGCACGCGGTCCGCCGTCCCGCCCGGAGCGACGATCTCGTGCTCGCACAGCCCTCGAAGCACGCCGCCGTCGCCCCCGAGCATCGCGACCCTCTTCATCCCGATCGCCCCCGCAGCCTCGACCGCCCGGAGCACGTTCCGGCTCTTACCGCTTGTCGTCAGCGCAACCAGAACGTCGCCGGGACGCCCAAGGGCCTCTACCCAGCGGCTGAACACCATCTCATACCCGTAGTCGTTCGCCGTGCACGTCAGGTGCCCGGGGTCGACGCAGGCGATCGCGCCGAGCGCGGGTCTATCGCCTCGATACCGGCCCGTGAGCTCCTCGCAGAAGTGCATCGCGTCCGCGGACGAGCCACCGTTCCCGCAAGCCATGACCTTGCCACCCGCGCGGAGCGAATCGGCGATCGTCGCCGCGATTCGCCCGACCCGTTCGCTCGCGTCGCCGTCGAGGAGCGACGACAGAGCCTCCCGAGCAGACTCAAGCTCTGTCTGAATCTGGTCGACTGCCATCCGCGTCCATTCACCTCTTCAAGAAAAAAGCGGCCGCCCTCGGCGACCGCCCACATCCTAACCGACCGAAGGAAGCGATAGGGCGCGTTCAGCAACCGTCCTCGAAGGCGGCCAGGAACGCCAATACGTCCTCAAGAGACCACACGCCGAAAGTCGCCGCAAAGTCCGCGACATCGTCCTGGGCGCCGAAGCTGCTCAGAAACGCCACCACGTCGTCGATCCGGAGCATCCCGTCGTTGGTCAGATCCGCGACGCAGCGCGGCTGTGAGCCACCCACTCGGATCGACTCACCATCCGACGCAGCCACATCCTGGAGCTGTTCAAGGAACGCCGGAGCCCATGTATCAACCGTCTGGAGCCATCGGATGCCGACGACAACCAGTTCGCCGTTGATCCGAACGAACGTCGGGCTCCCCGAGTCGCCGCTCTCGCTCATCGCGGTGCCCACTGGCCCGGCGGTCGTCGTCGAGTACCGCCAGGTCCCAACGTCAAACGCGTCGTACCAATATGTCGGCAGCCGGTTGGTTCCGACGCGACCGTACTTTCCGTATACGATCAACTCCAGATCAACGTAGTCAATCCCCTCGCGCCGACCGATCGGGAACTCGCGAATGCTCTGATCAACCCGTTCGTCGAGCGTTGCGATACTCAGATCCGACGGATTGCCAGTGTCCCGGTATGTCCCGGCGGTGTCCGTGACCTGATAGCTGAACACGGCGCCATCGGCGTTCATGAACTGAACACGATCGCCGGGCGTGATCGCCCAATGCGCCGGGAAGAGGACATGCCGGCGAGACACAAGCGTGACGGCCCGCCCGACCTTGTTGCGGTTCCGAGACACATCACCCGCCCACCCGATTCCAGAAAGGTCATCAGAACCGAGCATGAATGACGATGATGCTGTTGGGACATACTGCCCATCATCGTCTATGGCGAAACGGCTGTAGCGTTCGGGCGCGGCGTCAAACCCATTTACCTCAAGGCCTGCAGCGGACGCGACGAGTGCGGCGACCGCCGCGCTCGCAACAAAGCGAGTGCTTACAAACATTGGCTTCCCTCCGGTGCCGAAGCGATTGGATGACACGATTTTCACGTGAAATCCGGGTTTCAGTTCACAAATGTCGGTTTTTGGATGTTGCCGCCAACGGACCCGTCCGCTGGACTCCCTCTCAGGGAACCATCGGACCTCCATAGCGGCGTCACGCAACAATATGTGAAAAACGGTTCATCCGCGACAACCGGCGCGCGCAGAAATCCTTTCGGCGCTGACGCGCAGCGCGGTCAGGCAGGCCGGAAAGCGTGTTGTTTGGATGAGATCCCGGGGGAACGCCCTACAGGTTGCCGCGGCGCTCCTGCTCGATCTCCAGCGCCTCAAACAGGGCCTTGAAGTTGCCCTTCCCGAAGCTCTGGCTACCGCGACGGCAAATGATCTCGAAGAAGAGTGTCGGGCGATCCTGCAGCGGCTTCGTAAATAGCTGAAGCAGATAACCCTCATCGTCAGCGTCTACCAGGATCCCGAGATCCTTCACACGCTGGTGGTCTTCCTTGACACCCTCGTGCCCGCTTTCGCGAAGAGTCTTCTCGACACGATCCCAGACGAGTTCGTAGTACGTGTCGGGAAGGGTAAGAAAGTCCACACCGCGACGCCGAAGCGCCGCGACGGAGTGGAGCTCGTCGTCGGTGCGCAGCGCAAGGTGCTGGACGCCCGGCGTCATGTCGTGCCACTCGAGATACTCGAGGATCTGGCTCTTCTTCTTGCCCTCCGCCGGCTCATTGATGGGCATCTTGATCAGGTGGTTGCCGGACGCCATGACCTTCGACATCAAAGCCGAGTATTCGGTTGAGATGTCCTGGTCGTCGAAGTGCTTGAACATCTTGAAGCCGAGGACGTTCTCGTACCAGTCGACCCAGTAGTTCATCTTGCCTTCCTCGACGTTGCCCACGCAGTGGTCGACGTACTTGAGGCCGCAAGGGTTCTTCTCGTTGTAGTCGTTGAGCTCGAGCCCCTCGACCTTCCGATAGTTCGGCGCGAACTGTGCGCCACGCTTCACGTCGGGAAGGTTGTACTTGCCGGATCGGCTCACGAAGGTGTGAATCGCGCGCCCGTAAGTCTTGATACCCGCCTGGACGATCGTCCCGTTCTCATCGCTCGTTTCGAACGGCTCGTATGCGCTCTCGCCGCCGTTGGCAATCGCCTGCTCATACGCGCGGATGGCGTCGTGAACCGTCAGCGCGATGTCCTTCACGCCGTCGCCAAACCGCGTGACTTCCTGTTGCGCCGGATGGTCTTTGTGCAGGCCGGTCGTCAGGAGGAGGCGGATGTTGCCCTGCGTGAGCAGATAGCTCGCGGTCTCCCGCTGCCCCGTCGTCAGGTCCGACACTTGGTCGATGCGGAAGCCAAAGGTATGGGCGTAGAAGTACGCGGCCTGCTTCGCATTCCCGACGTGAAAGCGAACATGGTCGACGTCGATAAGAGCGAGCGGATCGGCGGCCGTCGAGGCTGCGGCGGTCGTGGCGGTCGTCATCTGACGCCCTCCGGAGCTTGGGCGGTTTCAAAGGACTTCGGCCGGGGACGCCCAGGGTCGCCCGCCCGTCAACACCAGTATAAGCCCACGTGAACCCGACCTAGAACCAAACGCAATGAGATCACTCGGTTGGCGTCCTGACCTTGAGAACGTCGATAAACTGTGTGTGAGCCGAGGAGCGGCGAGCGAAGAGGAGCACGAACGTTCATGCACGACGCTGATACGAACGCCGCCGATGATCGGCGGGGCGGAGCGAGCGGGCTCGCCGAGCCGCGGTCGCTGCGCATCGTCACCACGCTTCCGCCCTTTGATGGCTTCGATCGGTGGCTCACGCTCGACGAACCTCGTCAAACGAATCACGTTCTCTACGACGTCACGCCGCTGGCGGATCGACACGGACTGACAAGAGCCATCTACGCGCTCGACCGCCGCCGACTGGTCAATCACCGTCACGTTCTCGAACTCGAAGCGGCCTGGTGGGACGATCGCGCGAAGCGTCTCTGGATGTCGTCGCCCTATATCGGACACGGCCACGGCCTCGTTACCCTCGAATCGGTGAGGCAGGCCAAAGGCGGCATGCTGCCGGTTGCTGAGGCACAGAGGGCCGCCGAGCAGCTCCTCCGAGCCCTTCACGCGATCCACCTCGCGGGTTTCGTGACCGGTTCAATCAGCCCGGACAGCCTCCTCGTCGATCGGTCCGGAGCAGTTCGGATCGAGCATCACGCGCTCGACTCCGTTGCTGTCAGCGTGGACGTCGAGAAGCGTCGCGACGAGATTGCGGGCGTTGCGGCGATCGTGTACGGGCTGTTGACGGGTCGAGTCGCTGATGAGACATCTGCGCCGCTCTCCCGTCTCGTTCGCCGCGACGGCGCGGCTTGGGACGCGTGGTATCAGCGGGCGACGGACCCCGTGGAGGGGTTTGTGAGCGCCGCCGAGGCCGAGCACTGGCTCCCAGGGCGTGGATCGGGAGCGCCGATCATCGGGATCACGTCCGATCTTCGGACCAGCGGGGTCGTAGAACGTTTACGATCGATCGTGACTGGCGGCGGGTGGCGTCGCTAAGGGGTGAGCGCATGACGCGCGAGAGGGGTTGTTTGGGGTGAATGGCCCGCCGTACAGTGCGTTCCGGTACGCGGAACGACGTTCGCGGGTGACCGGCAGGCGAAGGGTTGGGCGGCCGCGGTGAGCGACTGGATCGACGCCGAACAGAGCGTGGAACGCGCCCACGAGTTCTACGAGCGTGGTCGGTGGGCTGAGGCGGAGTCGCACCTCCGTCGGGCGCTGTCCGTGAATCCCTACCAGGCCGAGTGGCATTTCAACCTCGGGCTCACGCTGGAGGCCGCCGGACGCCACCGTGAGGCAGCCGACGCGTTCATCGAGGCATCCGAGCTCCAGCCGGGCGAGAGCGCCGGCGCCGTGTCCGCGGGCGCGAACCTGATCCGAGCCGGTGACCCCGCCCAGTCCCTCGAGTTGCTCGACCGCGCCGAACGATCCGGCGCCGACGCCGCCGTTGTCGCCGTCCATCGCATCGAGGCCTTCACCGACCTTGGTCGCCACGACGAGGCCGAGACCGCGTTCTATATCGGTGTCGAGCACGCCGAGGACGACGCAGAGCTGTACGCGACGATGGGCGACTGCCTGCTCGATCAGGGCGAGCACGAGCGGGCTCTCTGGTGCCTCCGCCGAGCCGCGACGCTCGACCCCGACCTCCCGGAGATCGACATCCGCCTTGCCGCGGTCTTCGAACGCTCCGGGCGTTTCGAACGGGCGCGTCAGATGTACATGCGCCACCTCCGCTCCGATCCGGGCGATGTTGACGCGCTGCTCGATCTCGCGAAGCTCCTCCAACGAATGAACCGCGCCGTCGAGGCTGGTGAAAAGCTCCGTCGCGTGCTCGAACTCGAGCCGCGCTGCGGCGAGGCGCACGCATTGCTCTCCGACCTTGCCGAGGATCAGGCGACTGCGATCAGTGAAATGGATGTCGCCGTCCGCCTCGACCCCAAGGTTCCGGGCGGGCGCCGACGCCTCGCGTCGCTCCTGACCGACCGCCGTGGCGTCGGCGACGCCGAACGCGTCGACGAACTCATCGCCGCCGAGCTCACCGACTTCGACCTCGCGTCGAGCTTCGACACCGAAGCCGCCGCGGAACTCGTCGACCTCTGTCTCGACGCCGGGCGCCCCCGCGACGCCGCGCAGCTCGCCAAGCGTCTCTGTGAGGAATCGCCGGACGATCTACAGGCCGCTCATCTGCTCTCGGTTGCGATGCTCGAGGCGGGCGATCTGCGGACGGGCATGGAGGTCGCGCGGAAGATCGTGCGCCGGGCGCCTCGGTTCCTTCCTGCGATGTACAACCTCGCCCTCGCCCACATGCGACGCGGTGAGTGGCTGCGAGCCCGTTACTGGGTGAATCAGGCCCGCCAAGTTGACTGCGAGGACGGCTCCATCCGCCGGCTCCGCGTCCGCCTGTGGTACCGGGCCGCTCTCGGCGTTGGCGCCGCGACACTCCGTCTCGCGTGGTCGGGCGTCCTGCTGCTTACGACGCCTGCCCGTCGTCCGCGCCGCTCGCCGGCCCCGAACCATCTTCCGACCGCCCGCTAGGCCCGCCGCCGCGCTTCCGCCGCTTGCCTTTTCCGGACGGCTTCTGCCGCTGCGCGGGCCGCTCGATCGGTAGATCAAACGGCAGGTCGCCCAAGTCCTCGTCGCTACCGAGCGGGCTCACGCGCTGAAGCAGCACCACAACCGAGGTCGTCGATGGAAGCTCTCGAGCCTCGCATAGCGCGACCGCCAGCTGACGAGCGCTGGCGCGCGAGATGACGATCCCATCGGTTCGGGACAATCTCACGAGCGTTTCGTCTCGTTCCTGATCGGATACCGCGACGACATCGAAACGACCCGCGTCCCGCCAGTTTGCGACCTCTGGCGCGATGACCGCTTCGGACTCACGGCCGGGCGACCGCGCCGAGACGAGCCGTGTGTCGTTCTCCATGAGGAACGGCCGCAACGCGCCGGGCGTCGCCGGCCCGTCCGCGTCAACCGCGATGAGCGACGGCAACTCGCCGATCAGGCGAAGGCACTGGCCCTTGAGTTCTCGACCGATGGGTGCGCAGAGGTCGCCCGCGAGCAGCGGGAAGGGATGGGGCCCGACCGGTCGCGATGGGACGTAGTGCGTGTTCGCCGAATCCTCAATCCAGGCCCTTTGAGCCGCTGTCAATCCGCCATCGACGCGGTCCGCATGGATGACCTCCGCCCCCAGAAGCCGCAGCCGCTGCTCAAGCCACGGGTCATCCTCGCCATCCGACCGGAACACGCGGCAGCCCAAGTCGAGTCGTCCCGCGGCGACGGCGCACGCCATCGCGTGATCCCGATCGGACCCATCGCAGAGAATCGCTCGTCTCCCCGCCCGCGACGCAAGATGGACATGTCCGAGCGCGATGGCGATCGAAGCGCCACCCGCGCCCGCAAGGTCCTCGCGTTTGAGCCAGATCGAGGCGCCCACGTCGCGACGTGCCGCCGACCTGTTCAACTCGGACAGCCGCTCGGCGTGAATCAACGGCGTCGCTCGCGCCGTCAGCGAGCCGAGGATGCCCGCGATCTCGGCCCAGACCCCGCGGTTTCGCAGGACCGCTGCCGTGTCGCCCTCGAGCAGTCCTGCCGCCGTGTCCGCGAGCGGACCCGCCTCTCCCGGTCCGCCGCTAGAGCCAAACCAGCCGGCGTCGTCGGGCCACTCATCGAGCCGCCGCGGAAGCGCGTCATCGCTGGGGGCCGTCACGACCGCCAACGGCTCGTCGGTGTCGTCGTCTTCTTCTTCATAGAGATGTGGGGGAGCCTCTTCGCTCATGACGCAAGGGTACCGCGTTGACGCGTCGCGTCGCGGTCCTCCCGCCTGGCGGCGCGCACCCCGGCTGTTTCGTTCACCCGCAAGACCAGCAACAGTCCCGCGACGAAGAAGGCCGCGAGGAGCGCGAGAGCGGGGGTGTTGCTGTCGCCGAACAGCTCAAGCCCGGCCCACCACGCCCCGACCCACGCCTTGACCTGGCCGAACGCCAGCACGCCGATGGCGCCGGCGAGCGTGTACGTCAGCCCCCACAGACCGAAGAATTCCGCGGTTCGCGCCCGTGGGCTGAACCGCCCGACCATGGCGCGGCTCGCCGTGCCGATCCCGCCCAGTCCGATCCCGATCCCGTTGCCGATGACCCAGAAGACCCACTGAGGCTTGTCGTGGGGCCACGCGATCGTCACGCCGAACAGCGCCAGGCACGAGACCAGCCAGACGATGTTGTAGATCACGACCGTCGCCCGCGCCCCGATCCGGTCCTGGAATCGCGCAGTAGCGATCGCCGTGATGACTGCCGTCACGGTGAGCTGCGTGATGAACACCACCAGCCCGGTCTCCTTGATTCCGAAGTCCTCCGCGAGCACCGCCGCAAACTTGATCATCGCCTGGACGCCGAAGCTCGAGACCAGGAACGCGACCAGGAAGCGGAAGAGCTGCTTGAAGTGCGTGGCACGCCTCGCCGTGTGCGCTAGTCGGCGGAACGCCGCGCCCGCGAGCGTCCCGCCTTCGACGGGCGCCGAATCTCCCTCGGGCTCCCGCAGCACAAGAGCGGACGGCAGCATGTTGATCGCGTACCACAGCCCCGCGAACACGAAGAACGGCTGCCAGCCCTCCTTCGCCTGGCGGTCAAAGAGGATCATCACCCCGAGCGTGATCCCGAGCAGCAGCAGGGCGCCGATGTACCCCATCGACCACCCGATCGCCGAAACCCTCCCCATGTTCCGCTGCGTCGCGAGCGTTGGCAGGAAGCTCGCCATGAAGTTCGAGCCAAGGTTGTACGCGATGTTCGCGGGGATGAACAACAGAGCCGCAAGCCACACCGTCCCCGTGCCTGTCAGCGCGAGACCGCACGTCAGCAGCGAGCAGACGACGCCGGCCCCGAGCAGGTACTTCTTCTTTGTCCGCCGATGATCGGCGATCGCCCCGAGGATCGGACTTGCGATCACCGTCAGCGCCAGGCTCGTCGCCGCGATGATCGACCAGAGCGAGTCACCCCGCGTCTCGTCCCCGACAACGATGTTCTTGAAGTACGGACCGAAGAGCAGCGTGATGATCAGCAGCGTGAACGACTGGTTCGCCAAGTCGTACATGCCCCACGCCCAAACCTCTTTTGGGTTCGGGAGCGTTGAGAACGGGTAGACCTTGGCGATGAACCCTCTCCGAGGCGCGGCGGCGGGGGGCGGCGATGAAGTTAGCATGTGCTAAGATCGTACCAGACCCGCCGGCGGCCGTTGCGAATGCATGCGTCCATCACGACACCCCCAGATGCGTCGACAGAAAATCCGTCTGCGTCACCTTCGCGTCGTTGCTCCGCGAGCCGAACCCGACATGCTCGAACGGCGCCCCCGTCTCGGGCCAGGTCTTTACCTCAACGAGCGACGGATCCGCTCCGCGGGCTTCGTAGTGCTCCCGGAGTGAATCCAGGAAGTCCCGCTGCCCGGGCCAGTGGACCATCTCGTCCGCCTCGGTGTGCAGCGCCAGCATCGGCAACGGCTCGAATCCGTCCAGATGCGTCTTGGCGCTCAGGTCCGAAACGTCGTCTCGATCGTGCGCCACGGGCCACGGCTCGGCGTTGTCCTTGGGCAGCGGCGAGTACAGCCGCTCGAGATCACCGGTCGTCCCCTCGACCGCCGCGCAGCGGAACGAATGCGGTTCGCACAGCCGCCGGAGCGTCACCATGCCGCCCATCGACATCCCGCCGAGCGCCATCCTGCTCTTGTCAAACGAGGCGTCTTCGACGGCGTTGATCACGTCATCCACCTCTCCCAGCGCCTGGCGGATCACGCGAAGCGAGTGGGTCGGCTGCTGAAACCGCTCGTCCTCCCGCTCGCCGTGTCCCGGAAGATCAATCGCGCACACCGCTATCCCCGCGCGGAGCCACCGGTTGTACCGCCCGGGATCAAGTTCCTTGTACGCGGTACGCCCGTGCATCCAGAGGACGAACGGCGCGGGCGATGACCAGTCGGGGTGCGCCATCAGCGCAGGGACCCCCGCGAGCGTAGCGGCGCGGGCTTTGTCTTGGAGGGAGCGGGGGAGATCGTCGAAGCGACTGGGCATGACCGACGCTAGCGCGGCAGACGACCGCGGTCGTGAGCGATTGCCGGGTTCGCGCTGCGGGTTGGGGCATCAGCGGTCGATTACAACTCGACCGTCGCCCCACGCTCGATCGCCTTCGGCAGATCGTCCCGCCTCCGCAACTGAGCCGCCGACAACGCCGTCATCGGGCTGATCTCGATCACGCAGTCCGGCTTGCCGTCCGACCGACGCGGGATCTCGACGCCCGCCGCCTCGAGCCACCGAGCCGCCCGCTCCGTCTGAAGCTGCTTGCTCGTGACGATGCTGTCCACCCCCTCCTTGTTCTTGACGGGGGCGAACTCCTCCACGCGGTCCGTCTCATAGACAATCGAGCTCTCCGCGAGCGGGACCGCGTCGAAGATGAACCGTTCGAGCTTCACCGCGTTCGGTTCGCTCGGCTCCACCCGCTCGCCAGCGCCGAGATCGACATGCGGGACCTTTTTTACGGCGCGGTGGTAGGGGAGGCTGTCCCCATTCACCACGCGTTCCACGAACGCCACGCCGATCGCGTGAATCGCGATCGAGCCCGCAAGGAACCGAAGGTTGCCCTTCGCGTCCGTCTCCTTCGCAAGCTTCTCCGGCATGTCCGAGTACTCGATGATGACCGTCTTCCCACCGCTCTCGCAGAAGACGCCCACCTTCTCCGCCGCCTCCGCCTTCGGCAGCATCTTGCTCGACATTTCGCCCGAGCTGTCCGGCGCCGTCGCGTGGAGCCCGAGGAAGACAGGGTCCGCGACCCGCACGTGCGGGTTGTCGACCTGCCAATAGCTGATGTGCTGCACGCCGCGCGTGCGCATGTCGTCGAGGGCGCCGCTCGTGACGAGCGCCCGGAACGCGCCGCCGTGACCATCCGGGTTCGTCGCGACCTTCCCCTTTTCCGCAAGCAGGATCTTGCCCGTCTCCTTGTCGAAGCTCGGCATCGTGCCTTGGGCGAAGAAATGGATCCGCTCGGCGTCGAGCCCGAAGTGCTCGTTGTCGCTGAAGAACGCCACCGTTGCCTCGTGGTTCAGCGGGCTCGTCATGATGTACCACGGCAGTTCGCAGTCGTAGGCCCGCTCCGTCGCCAAGATGCCCTCCGCGAACACCTGAAAGAGCGGCTTGCCCGAAACACACCCCGTCGGGTAGCACCCCTTCGGGCCGTCGTATCCCAGCCGCGACCCCTGACCGCCGGCCACGGTGAAGCACGCGACCGAGCCCGACGCGATCAGCGAAGCCCCGGCGTCCTCGTACTGCGCCGCGTTCCAGGACCGTGTCTCGCTATCCGGGTCGCGCGGGTAGTAGGTCGCGGGGGAGAGGTCCGAGGGGATTTCAATATGCCCGTCCGACTTCACGTACCGCTCGATCAGCGGTGGCAACGAAGGCAGGTCGATCGCCGCGATCTGGGTGAGCAGCGCCGACCGTTGCTCGGGCGGGAGGTCGTCCACGAAGGCAAGAAGATGGTCCTGCCCGATCTCGGCGAGCTGACGGCGGGCGGTATCGATGTCCATGAAGCGGTCTCCCTGTTGTCGTCATGGTAGTGGGTGGGCGGAACCCGTCGCGGGCGGCTACTTTGCTGCCATGACCACCTCCACAAGGCTCATGGACCTCCCCCGCGATCGCCCGCTCGTCGGCGCCTCGATCCTCTCCGCCGACTTCGCCCGCCTCGGGGCCGAATCTCGCGACGCGCTCGACGCCGGAGCGGACTTCCTGCATATCGACGTCATGGATGGCCACTTCGTCCCCAACCTCTCCATGGGGCCGGAGGTCTGCCGGGGACTTCGGAACGCGCTGCCCGACGCCATTCAGGACGTTCACCTGATGGTGCAGTACCCCGAGCAATTCGTCGAACGGTTCATTGACGCGGGCGCCGATCACATCACCATCCACGCCGAGGTCATCGATCAGGCCCGTCTCCCGGAGGTGGCGAACGACATTCGAGAAGCCGGGGTGACTGCGGGCGTGTCCGTGAAGCCGCGAACCCGCCTCAAAGGCTTGATCCCCGCGCTCGCGTCCTTCGACCTTGTGCTCGTCATGAGCGTCGAGCCCGGCTTCTCGGGGCAGTCGTACATCCAGGGGACTGCCGAGCGTGTCGAGCTGCTTCGCCGCGAACTCCCGCGAGAAGTCGCGATCGAGGTCGACGGAGGCCTCACGCCCGATACATCGCCGCTGGTGGTCGAAAAGGGCGCGGAAATGATCGTCGCCGCCTCCGCCATCTACGGCGCCGATCGATCGGCCTGGCGCACCCAGATCGAGGGTCTGCGGGGGTGAAACCCGTCCGAAGCCCTTATAAAAATCGGCTGTATATCAAACAAAGATTCGCGATTCGCCATCCATTGGAGCAGAAACCTCCTCGACGACCGATGGCTTACCGCTAGACTCACCGCCTTGGCGGAGTAGAGATGCGCCGGCGTGGCGCGACAGTTGGTTCAGGAGCAGGGCAGGCTTCATGTCCAAACCGCGGCAGTTTCGACTTCTCGTGGTCCGGACCGGTCAGACCGAATGGGACCGGGCGGGCCGCCTGAGCGGGGGCGCGGACCTCCCCCTCTGCGACGACGGACGGGCCGACCTCCGCGCGACGCTGACCCAGGTCTCCGACGCCGACGGTGAAGCCAACGGGGTCCGTGTTCTCTCGTCCGAGGACGAGGCCAGCGTCCAGACCGCGAACGCGATCGCCGAACTTCTCGAAGGAACGGCGAAGGCACTCCCCGGTCTTCGCGATGTCGGGCTGGGCTTGTGGGAAGGTTCGCTCCGGAGCGAACTCGAAGAGCGACGCCCCACGGCGTTCAGGAGATGGATTGATGGCCCCTGGACGGTGACCCCGCCCGAGGGCGAACCGCTCGAGGAAGCCGCTATCCGCCTTCGCGAACAGGTGATCCGGGCGTTGGAGAAGCAAAAGAGCTCGATCGGGACGGTTGTGTTCGTCACGCGTCCCATGGCGTGGAGCCTGATCGTCGCGTGGCTGCGCGGCGTCTCAGCGGCTTCGATCAAGGACATTCAGGCCGAGCCCTGCCCGCTCAGCCTGCACGACGTCGATCTCACGGAATTGAAGCGAACCGCTCAGGCGGCCGTCGCTTCGGCGCAGGCGTAATCAATGCCTCGCAGCGCGGGAAAGGTCTGACATGACGCGGACAGCGGCGCGAACGTGGGCCGAGCTGAAGCCGGCGACAAAGGCGATCATCCCCGAGGGCCTCTGGCTCCGCTGCCCGCGGTGCGCACAGATGATCTATCGCCGCCAGATGGAGGCCAACCTCCATGTTTGCCCCGAATGCGCGTGGCACTTCCGCATCGGCGCCCCAGAACGCGTCCGACAGCTTGTCGACCCTGACGCTTTCGAACCGATGTTCGCCGACCTCCGCCCGGGCGACCCGCTCAAGTTCAATGACCTCAAGGCTTACCCCGATCGGATCGACGCCGAGCAGAAGAAGACCGGTCGCTACGAAGGCGTGATCGCGGGCCGTGGGTTCATCAAGGGCCGCGAAGCCCTGATCGGGTGCCTCGACCTCGAGTTCATGATGGGTTCGATGGGCAGCGTCGTCGGCGAGACCCTTACCCGCGTCATCGAACGAGCAACCGACGAAAAACTTCCGCTCGTCATCGTCTCAGCCTCTGGCGGCGCCCGCATGCAGGAGAGCTCGCTCAGCCTCATGCAGATGGCCAAGACCTCCGCAGCGCTCGCCCGCCACGACGATGCTGGCGGCCTGTTCATCAGCGTCCTCACCGACCCAACCACGGGCGGCGTGACCGCCAGCTTCGCCATGCTCGGTGATTTTATCATCGCCGAACCCGGCGCGCTCATCGGCTTCGCCGGTCCGCGTGTGATCCGTCAGACGATCCGCCAGGACCTGCCCGATGGCTTCCAGCGGGCGGAATTCCTCCGCGACGCGGGGTTCGTCGATCGCGTCACCCCCCGATCTGAGCTCCGCGACGAAATCGCGCGGTTGATCGACTACACCCAGTCCTGAGGGCGTTGCTGAGCGATGACGCGCGGGCACGGCGGCGTGGAGGATGACGGCCCGACCGGCTCAGACGCCCGTCCCAACGGCGTCTCCTTTCCTGAATGCGCACTGACCGGCCTCGCGTTCGCGGCGGTGATGTCGCTCGCGTTCGCCCCGATCAGCTTCTGGCCCGCGTCCCTCATCGCCATCGCGCCGCTTTCCAGGCTCGCCTGGCGCACCTCGCATGCCTCCGATCCCGTTCGATGGGGTCGCGGAATGCTGGGCGTCATGCTCGGGTCGGCGCCGTTCTGGGGCGTGCAGATGTGGTGGACGTTCGACGTCGCCCGGCTCGGCTACCCGCCGCTCATCCTCTACCTCACGCTCCTTCCCGCGATCTATCCCTTCGTCGTCGGTCTCGCGCTTCGAGGCCTGCCGTCGGCGTGGTGGTGGGTCGGCGCGACGACGTCCTGGTCGCTCCTGGAACTGCTCCGCGGCCGCGTCATCTTTGACGGCTTTGCATGGTTCGACGTCGGCCACCCGCTCATCGATGTTGGCCCGACGCTCATCTGGCCCGCCCGCTACGGGGGCGCGGCGCTCGTCTCGCTGCTCGCCGCCGCGATCGGCGCCTCGATCGGCATCGGCGCGGCTCAAGGACGGTGGCGCGGCTACCACGGCGCCACGACGCTCGCGCTCCTGTGGGTTGTCGTCGGCATGCTCGTAGCGCGTGCCGACGAGGCCGAACCACCCAGTGATGACGAAGCGATCTCGATCGGCGTGGTGCAAACCAACGTCCCGCAGGACCGGAAGACCGCCTGGACCGCTGAGGACCGTCCCCGCGACTTTGCGGTCATGATCGATCTCACCTACGAGGCGGCGGATCGCGGCGCCGACATCATCGTCTGGCCCGAAACCATGTTCCCCGGAATCGGTCTCGATGCTCCCGTGGTTGCTGAACTCCGAGCGCTCCGCGACAGCCTCGCGTCGTACGCCGATTGGGTGCTTGGCACGGAGAGCGAACTGGGTGTCCCCATGATCGTCGGCGCCACGGGTTACGACGACTTCGTCATCGAACGGACCGAGGACGGTGGCGGGCGTTGGGATTCCGCCCGTGCGCACAACAGCGTCTTCGCCATCAGCGATGGAACGGTCGTCGCCCGCTACGACAAGCTCCGACTGACCCCGTTCGGCGAGATCATGCCGTACATTTCGTGGTCGGAAACGCTCGAGAACTGGCTCCTCGCCATTGCGGCAGGGGGGATGGCGTTCGATCTCACGCCAGGCGAGGCGCCCGTGGTCTTCAACCTTGACGTCCGCGATCATCAGACGCGGATCGTGACGCCAATTTGCTTCGAGGTCACCGATGTCGGGACCGTCCGCCGACTTCTCGGCAGGGGTGACGCCGATGAACGCCCCAGCCTCATGATCAATCTGACCAACGACGGGTGGTTCGGCGATTGGACCGCCGGCCGCCGCCAACACCTCGCCGCGGCGCGCTGGCGTTGCGTCGAATCTGCCGTACCCATGGCCCGCGCCGCCAACACGGGCATCTCAGCCGTCGTCGATCCTTGGGGACGCGTGATCGCGTCCGGCGTGGACGGTCTTGACGAGCCCGACCAGGTCGACGGCGTGCTGGTCGCCCGCGTGGTTCCTCGCGCCGCTCGATCGTTCTACCTCAGCGGCGGCTGGCTGCTTTCGTGGGCCATCGGAGCCACCGGGCTTGGGTTTCTCATCGGTACGCCACTTCACCGCCGTTGCACGTCCGCGGTCGGTTCAAACTCCGGGAAACTTCCTGAGGACGCCCCGAACGGGTCGATGGAGTCGAGCAGGACGGACGGATGATGAAGATGAAAACGCCGGAGTTCGCCATGCTGACGACGATCCCTCTCGCCATCGCCCTCGCGTTGTCGAACGGCTGCGCCGCCGACGCCGCGTCGGCCACGCGAACCGCCGCTACCGCCGAAGCGACCCCCGCGGTGGTGAGCGACGCCGCCCTGCGTGAACGCGCTATCGCGTTGCTCGAGAAGGCCTCCGAATCGGACGTCCCCCAGCGACGCGCCAACGCGATCGAGGGCCTCTCGCCGATCGGTGAACGCGCCAAGCCGTATGTCCGCGCCGGCGTTGTCGACGACAACCCGGGCGTGAAGTCGATCGCGATGCTGGTCGCCGGCCGATCCGGGCTCGGAGAACTCGCCCCGTTCATCCGCCCGAGCCTCAAGGAATCGTCGCCCTTCGTCCGCATCTCCGCGATCTACGCCCTCGCCGCGACCAAGCAGGACGTCGACCGCACCCCCCTCGCCGACCTCCTGCTCACCGATCCGAACCCCGCCCTCCGCGCCCACGCCGCGTTCGTGCTTGGCGAACTGGGCGACGACTCCGCCCTCCCGCTCCTGAAGCAGGCCGCTCGCGAGGGCATCGCCAGAGCGTCCGTGAACGCGTACCAGGCCATGCAGCTCCAGATCGCGGAGGCGATGGTCGCATTGGGCGATGAATCGGGCCTTCAGGCCGTCCGAGCGGCGCTCTTTCAGAGCCGCCCGGAAGGTCTGGAATTGACCGCCCTGGCGGCCCAGATCCTGGGAAGGGTTGATGACGAGGCGTCCGCCGGGAACCTCATCTATCTGACTGCGTACGAAGAGCAGGGGAGGCTGATGCCTCCCGAGGTCCGTCTTGCCGCCGCGAGGGCCCTGGCCCAGATGGGGCGTCGGGAGGGTTGGTTCGTGGCAGATGAGTACCTCCAGCACGAGGACCCGCTCGTCCGGGCGCTCGTGGCCC
Organism: Phycisphaerae bacterium; assembly: GCA_002706885.1. Classification (GTDB taxonomy): domain Bacteria; phylum Planctomycetota; class Phycisphaerae; order Phycisphaerales; family UBA1924. Next base: position 13,727 of record PAKY01000107.1, on the reverse strand, counting down.
ATGTGTACGGAGAGACCCGCGGCGGCGACGAGCTGCGGAAGCTCCAGACGCTGCTCGAGGACGAGTCGGAGGACGTGAGGATCGCCGCCGCGTCCGGTATCCTCCAGAGGCTGGAGAAGCGGCTCGGCGAGCGGGCCCCGGGAAACGTCGATTGAGCCGACCGGAACGCGTGCCGCTATACTCGCCTTCCCGCGGCTGGAACGCCGCAGAGGGCCGGACGCCCTGGCAGGGCTGAGCGGAACACGTTGGGGGTCGGCGACGGCCGACGCCCGCGGATCGGTCACGAGCGAGATAGGAATCGAGCGTCGGCCGTGCCGTCGCGGTGGATCGTCGAGGAGCGTGTCGTGCATATTCTGACGAAGATCTTCGTTGTTCTGGCGGCTCTCCTGAGCCTCCTCGTGTCGGCCCTGGCCATCACCTATTCGATCAACGCCGAGCGGATCTCCGACGAGTTCGGCGCCGCCCGCCGGGCCGAGGACGCGGCGACCACCGCCCTCCGCCTAGCGGAAGAGAACCACAAGCTCGAGGTGACCCAACTCCGCGGTCAGCTCGAGACTCGCAACGTCGAACTCGCCGACCTCCGCGGCGAGCTCGACGAGTCCCGCTACGACGCCCAGCGCCTCGCCGCCGAGAAGCGGGCCGCCGAGGCCCAGACCGCTGCGGTGCAGAGTCAGGTCCGCGAGCTCGGCGTCACTGCCGACACGCTGACCAAGCTCGTCGAGACCTACCGCGACGAGGTCACCAACCTCCGCGACCAGGAACTGACCAACCGCGACCAGCGACTCGACCTTGAGGACACCATCGCCGACCAGTCCAGCCGCCTCCAGGTCTTCGAGCAGACCGTCCGGGCGCTCCGCGAGCAGCTCGCGGACGCCCGTCAGCAGATCGAGGAACTCGGCTCGGGGCGCGCCGTCGCGAGGAACGGCGGCGCCGCGGCGCCTCGCACCATTCCGGGCACGGTCATCACCGGCACCGTCGAGGACGTCCGTGACGACTCCGAGAGCGGCCGCACGCTCGTCCAGGTCGACCTGGGAAGCAACGACGGCGTCAGCGCCCTGACCGAGCTCGACGTCGTTCGTGGTCAGAACTACGTCGGCACCATCGTCGTCGACGAGGTCGATCTCCAGGCGAGCGTCGGCTACGTCCGCCTGACCAACGGCAACCTCAAGATCCGTCGGGGCGACCAGGTCCGCTCCCGTCTGGCCTACATCGACTGATCACGACCGCCGCGGTCACCGACGGAAAGCGAGCGAGCGATGAGCGACTTTGGAATGCAGATGCCGGGCGGTCGTGCGAGCCGCGCCGCGAGCCCGAACGTGTACACGGTCCTGATGTTCGCGGCGATCGTCGGCCTCGGCGTGGCCGTCGGCCTGATGTACCGCGCCGCGACGATCGTCGGTCCAGAGGGCAACCCCTTCGGCCTTCAGGATCCGAACCGGATCACCGTGAACGCCGATTCCTGAACGATTCTTTCCGTGGTCGCGATTGACGCGTCCAACGGGCTTGACCTCACGGGGTGAACGGCTAGATTTACCCCTGCCTCGCACGCTGAGAAGCGACGGGGCGAGACAATCTGGGGCGGTAGCTCAATTGGTTAGAGTACCGGACTGTCGATCCGGTGGTTGCGGGTTCGAGTCCCGTCCGCCTCGCTTACGACAAAGCCCCCGCGTCTGCGGGGGCTTTTTTCATGCTGAACCCTGCATGTCCGCCGCTCGGTAAGACCTACCGACGCCGGCGCGCCACGACCAGCCCCAGCCCCCCAACCAGCATCGAACCCGCCGGCGCCGGAATCGGCGCAAACGACACGAACGCGCTGTCCGCATCCAGGTCGCCCGGTCGCTGCTCCGCGAACATCGTGATTCGATAGTCGACGCCCCGGACGAGCGAGATCTCGAACGCTCCCGTCTCGCCCGTGAAGTTGCTGGTCGTGAACAAGGGTTGATTGCTGCCGACCTCGCTGATCTCGATCCCGCCGGCCCCCGCCATGAAGTCCCAGGACGCCACGCCGACGATGTCGCGGAGCACCTGGAAGTCGGACATCACCGTTCCCGACGCGCTCGCGGTCGGGCTGCCCGACACGAACACGCCGAAGCCGTCTCGGACGTCGGCAACGATCTCGCCGAACGCCGGGCCGTCCATCACGCTGACTCGAGCCCACACCCCCGGTCCGCAGGGATCGTCGTCCTGGGCGAACGCGTCGCCGCGCTGATCGAAGGCCGTCACGGTCCCGCAGGACTGCGATGCGAGGAACACCTCGGCCTCAACGCTCGCGCTGAACGCGAACGAAGCGCACGCGGCAATCACAAGCGGCGCCCTCGCGGATCCCGCCTGACGGATACTGGTAGCAGTCATGTTCGCCTCTCTCTTTGGTTGCGAGCGCCCACGACCGCTCTTCCGAACGGCGTTTCGAGGGACCGCGGTCGATGTTTGAAGCGTTCAGTGTATCGATGGCGTCCAAGGACACAAGCGTCGAGACGCGACATCGCCCGGCGGTCTGATCACGCACCGTGTTGAATTGGGGCATCTGTGCGGACGACTCCGGCGTCAACCAGCCGACATCTCACTCGTCGGCCATCCACTCAAACGGAACCATCGGCAGCCCCGCCCCGTTCACAACGTTGATGTCGGGGTTGTCCGCCCACCCATACCGAACGCCGGTCACGCGACCCGCGGCCGATACCACGATCGCGTCTCCTCGGATCGACGCCTCGGCCCAACGCCACTCGCCATCCTCGCCTCGAATCGCGAAGCCGCGAACAGGCTCGCCGTCGGTGGTCGACAGTCCACGGGCGTGGTCGAGTGAGACCACCACGCCTTCTGGGGTCGCGTTGGCGTCGCGGAACATCGGCCCTTCGGCGACGAGTCCCGCCTCGCCGTAGAGATCCCGCCGGGCGAGCAGCGAGAGACGTCGCCCGACGTCCTGCTTGTTCTTCGGGTGGATGTCGTCGGCCTCGCCGATGTCGATCGCCGTCGCCATGCCCGTCCGTTCGAGACGGAGCGTCTTCCGCTGCGATTCGCGAACGCGCGCCCACTCGCTCTCGACCGGATCCGGATGGCGTTCCAGGTAGTTGGCGATCTGCACGAAGTAGAAGGGCAGCGGCTGGTCGAGCCGCTCGCGCCACGCCTCGATGAGCATCGGGAACAGCGTCTCGTACGCCTCGGCGCGCGTGCGGTTGCTCTCGCCTTGGTACCAGATCACCCCCGCGTACGCGTAGCCGATGAGCGGGTGCACCATGCCGTTGTACAGGCCCGCGGGGCGGTAGCGGATCGGCGTCTCGTTCGGCGTCGGGATGCCCGCGTCGTCGTCGGAGAGCACTTCGGCGCCGTTCCAAGTTCCAGCGAGCGACATCCGTTCGCCGGCGGACCCGTACGGGTCGATCCAAAGTTCGTCGCGCTTCCCCATGAACCCGCCGTTCCCGCGGACGTCCGTGACGCGTACAGCCAGGATCGATCGACCCGCCTCGACCAGTTCGCCGGGGATCGTGTACACGCGGGGGTCACGAGACCCACCGTCCGACGGGCGCGTCGCGCCGATCTCCTCCCCGTTCAGGAACACGATGTCGTACTCGAAGATCGTCCCGAGGCTCAATGAGAGATCTTCGCCCGCCCACGCCTGCGGCACATCGATCACGCGCGTGAGCCACGTCACCCCATCGAACCGCCCATTCGGCCAACGTCGGGGCGCATCAAGCTCGATCCACTCGTAGTCGCCGGGCGTGGCGTCGCCCCGAGCGATCGCCGCAGGAATCGCCGCCTCGGCGTCCGTCAAGTTCGACGCCAGCTTGCGGAACGCAGCGTTTCGCGCCGGAGACACTTCCTGCAGATCCAACCCGTCCGCTCGCGGCGCCGGCTCGGTCCACTGATCAACGTACGATCGCGTGACCTCAGACGATATGAGCGACTCCATCGGTGTCCACGCCTCGGCAGGCGTCCCGCCCCAGGCCGTGAGCACGACCCCGACGGGGACATCGAGCTCGCGACGGAGCTCACGCGCGAAGTAGTACGCCGTCGCCGAGAACCCCGCGACGGACCCTGGCGCCGCTTCGGTCCACGGCTCGAACGACACGGGCGTGTCAAGTGGCTCAATCGAGGTGAACAGATCGATCGTCGCGAGCCGAAGACCCGGGTCGCTCGCCCGAGCGATCTCCTCGTCCGCGTTCATCGCGCTGCTCACACGCATGCCCATGTTCGACTGGCCGCTCGCGATCCACACCTCTCCGACGAGGATGTCGTCGAACGAGAGCGACTCATCGCCGGACTCGATCGTCAGCTCGTACGGCCCGCCCGCCGGCATCGCCTCGAGCGAAACCGACCACGCCCCATCGCGACCCGCGCGGCTTCGCCCCGAACGCGTCGCGCCCCCGGCGCTGGTCATCACGACGGTGATGTGGGCATCCGCCGCCGCCGTGCCGTGGGCCACGAACGGGCGGTCACGCTGAATGACCATCTTCGACTGGATGAGCCAGTCGGCGGCGAGGCGATCCTCGTCGCCGCCCGCTCCCGCCGAAGCGACGTTGACCAACACCAGAAGAGCCACGGTGAGCGCTTTCATGCATTGTCTCCGGATGTCATCAGCCGACGTTCGTATCGCCGGGAGGCAGAGGATCTCGAGGGAAGGGAGTCAGGCGACGGGGCCGGATCGCCGCCGAGCGCCGATGGCTGCGCCGTTCCGGGAACCCGGGTCGTCGTCTGTCGCGGGGTCGTTCGTAACCGAGGCCGCGGAGAGATCCGGTGGCGCCAGATGCTCATCGGGCACCGACGCGACCACGTCGCTCCACGCCACCCGCTTCGGCTTCGGCGGACGCTTGTCGTTCAAGGTCGTCGTCGGCTCGGCCGCGAACACCCGCGCGGGCCCGTCGCCCCACACCGACTCCGCAATCACCCGCACCGCCGACGCCGTCGCGCCCACCGGCGCGTGGACGAGTCGCTGGTAGTTGTTGTCGTCGCGGAACACCGTCCGCCACCGTCCCTCAGCCGGACCGTCGTCCCCCTCGAAGACCTCGACGCGGTACGAGCGAACGAGCGTGGGGGGGACCTTCGCGTGCGTGCCGCGCTTCGTGTAGCGGCTCGGCATCCGCTTGTTGTCCTTGAGATTGCTGTCGAACACGAGCCGGAGCCCCCCGATGTGCCGTGGCTGGTCCCACCGGAACGCGAAGGCCGAACCGACCTCCCCCTCCCAAGCGGTATCGCGACCATCGACCGGCCGGTCAACGCCGTCGAGCAGCGACGGCGCGTCCGCCTTGGAACTCAGCGCAAGTTCGTCCGCGTCACGCGACAGCCCCGGGAGCCACAGGTCATCGGCCATGAGCGTCGCTTGGAGTTTCGCCACGCGCGTCGGAAGGAGCTGCGCAGGTTCGATCCCGTCCGCTACCGCGATCGCCGCGCCCGTGCCCGCCGCCTGCCCGAGGAGGGCGCACGTGCCCATGACGCGGGTCGAGCTCAACGCCGCGTGCGTCGCGGAGATGTTCCGGCCCGCGAACATCAGGTTCGACACGTTCCGACTGATCAGCGACCGAAGCGGAATCCCGTAGGGCGACGGCGCGTCGTAGAACACCGTCGGGTCGCCTGGGAACAGCAGCCCCGCGGGGTGATGGTCGTCCATCGGCCACCCGCCGTACGCGACGACGTCGACGAACCGTCCGCCCGCCTCGATGTCGTGCTGCGTGAGCACGTGCAACCCGCGGTACCGCCGGCTCTCACGCTTGCCCGGCAGCGACCCGATCCACTCGAGCGCCCAGTTTCGCGCCTTCTCCTTCTCAGGAGCCCGATTCTTGATGTAATCCCAGACGCCCCACGCGACGCGCTGCAGCTCGACGCCGATCCGCTCCGCGTCCTGGATCGTGTCATTGATCCCGCCGAGTTCGATCCACCAGAAGTTCGCGCCATTCACCCCACGCATCCGAGCGGGGAACTGATCGGGCGAGTCGAACCGATACGCCCACCCCGGCGCCGTGAACGCCTGCTCCTCGTCCGTCTCGCGGAGCTGGATGAGCACCGTGTTGCCCATCGTCTTGCGATCGGCCGTCGGCGGCGCGATCGGCTCACCGAAGTCGGAACGCGCCTCGCGACCGACCGCGAAGTCCGCCCCCGACGGCGTCGCGAGGATGCTGTCGCCCGAGCAGTCGATGAAGACCTTGGCGCCGATGTGACGCCACGTCTGCGTCGTTGTCTGGAAGCAGGTGATGTTTGAGATCCGACGCGAGCCATCCGCGCCGGTTTCCGTCTCGCAGCCCGTGCATGGGCAGTTCAGAAAGAGCTGAAGCCGCGGCTGAAACCGGGCGAACCCCCACAGCACGCTGTCCCACGTGGGATAGCTCCCCGTCGGGTTGCGGTACGCGTTCTCGAGCTGAAGCTCCTCGAGCAGCGCGGTCTCTTTGTTTTCGCTCCCACGCGCGCCGCAGACCCACATCCGGATCTCGCTCGAAGCGTTCCCGCCGAGTACCGATCGGTCCTGCACGAGCGCAACGCGGGCGCCGTTGCGCGCCGCTGAAACCGCCGCGCACAACCCCGCCAGCCCGCCGCCGACGACGCAGACGTCCACGTCATGATGCTGCGTGTCCATACTTCTCCAGACCCGTCGATGCTTCGTTCGAACGACTCTTAGTATCGGCGAGCCCCAGCAGCCGGACAATCCGCATCTGCGCTCGTTCCGTGTCCGAATGCGTCAGTGATGGCTCGGGATTCTCCCCCGATACCCGCCCGACACTTCAGCCGCCAATCGGTCAATCCGCCATGATTACCGGCCCAACGCCCGATTCCTGAACTCGCTCGGGCTCACGCCGTACTGGCGACCGAAGATCCGAGCGAGGTATTGGTGGGTGCCGAAGCCCGATCGCGCCGCGACCTCCGGTATCGGCAGTTCCGTGTTCACCAGCAGCCGCACCGCGCTCGCCAGGCGTATCCGCCGGATCTCATCCGCGGGGCTCCGCCCGAGCAGCCGCCGGAACCGACGCTCGAGAACCCGTCGCGACACCGGCACGTGACGCAGGACATCGATCACTTGGATCGGATGCGACGCGTGCTCGCGGATGTACTGCACCGCCGCCGAAACATCCGGATCATCGATCGCCAGCGTGTCCGTGCTCCCTCGCGTCTCCACGCCGATCGGATCGAGAAACACCTCTTCGGGCGTCGGTTCGTCGCTCTTCGAGAGCATCTTGTCAAGGATCGCCGCTGCCTCGTAGCCGATCTGCTCCGACGGCACCAAGATGCCCGACACGGGCGGCGTCGTCAGCTCGTTCAAGAGCTCGTCATCGTCGCCGCCGAGCACCGCGACGTCCTCGGGAATATCGATGCCGCGCCGCTTGCACGCCTCGATCACCTGACGATTCCGGCTCGTCGCCCACACGAACACCGCCGCCGGCTTCGGCAACGCGTCGATCCACTCTTCGAGGGCTTCCACCTGCGCCTCATACGCCGCGAGTGAAGCCTTCGTTCTCACGGGCTCGTACACCGAGCACACAGCGCCGAGCCGCTCGACCTCCTCCTCGAACGCCCGACGATGCGCGGCGACGTAGGGGAGTGCGTCGGGTCCGCAGTACGCAAAGTTCCGGAAACCACGCTCGCGGAAGTGCTCGACCGCTAGCCGCGCCGAAGCCTGGTCATTCACCGTCACCCGCGGGAACGAAGGCCCACGCAGCCGAATGCCCGACACGTTGATGACCGGATATCCGCTCTCCTCGAGGTGCCGCGCCATCGCGGGCGTGCTGATACGGGCGATTACCCCGTCACCCGCCCAGCCCTGCGGGAGCCGCATGACCTCGTCCTGCCCCTTCGCCTCAATCCAGATCTCCCACGCCCGATGCTTGCGGACGTAGTTCTGAACCCCCGCGATCAGACGTCGCCCCCATCCGGTGGAGGTATCGACCAACAAAGCGACGCGTGGGACATGTTCGGTCTGCATGACGAATTCAGCGGGTCACGCGAGCCGGCGCCGCATCCGGGTCCCGGCGTTGAGTGACGCAAACGTGCCTTCCTGGGATCAATGTTACCTCTTTCACCCTTGGCCGATCTCACCCGTCGATCGGCGTGAGCATGAGCGTTAGCCCCTGACCGACGCCCCGCGGCAGATCGACCGAGTCGCCCGTCATGACCTCGCGCTCCGTGCGCACAAACCCGCAGTCCGGATCGCCAACGTCGCAGTCGCTCCGAAGATCCACCATCTCGTACCGACCGTCCCGCAGGAATCCCAGTCTCAACGCGGTCGCGCCGTTCTCGGAGCCACGGACGACGCCGACGAACCACCGCTCGCCATCCCGTCGGGCGATCGCCCCGACCTCCCCGAGCGAACTCTCAGGCAGAACCACGCTCTCGTCCCACGTCGACGGGATCGCCTCGAACACGTCCCGTGCCGCCTTGGTTTCCGCGCCGAGGAGCACGCGCGGATGCTCGGCGTACACCTGCAACGGCGACACCACCAGCACCGCCATCGCGAGTTGATGCGCCCAGTCTGTCGGTCCGGGTCGGCTGTATCCGACGGGCGTGTAGTCCCCATGTCCGATGACGAGCCGCGTCAACGGCGCCGTCGAGTCGTGCAGCGGCTCGAGCGGTCCCTCAGCGTGACCGTTGAGCTCGAGTCCGCGAACGCCTTCGCGCGTCATCTCGTTCGGATACGTCCGTTCCCATCCGGTCGGCACTGTGCATCCGTGAAAGTTGACCATCAGCCGCCGACGCGCGGACTCGACCACCACGCGTTCCATCAGCCGCACCGCGGCTAGGTCCTCGGCATTGAAGAAGTCCACCTTGACGCCCACTGCCCCGGCGTCGGCGACCTTGTCGAGAAAGCCCCGGAGGACGGCGAAGTCGTCCGACGGATCACGAAGCTCGTCCGAATGCTTCCAGAGCCAGACGCCCACGCCCATCTCCCGTGCGTGATCCGTGATCGATCGCACCGTGTCCCAGGGCTCGTCCCAGTGCTCCCATCCCTCGTCGATGAGGCTGTATTCGAATCCGAGATCCGCCGCCGAGTCGGTCATCGCCCGCTCCTGATCGGGCGTGCCCAGCCTCCCGCTCCACCAGTGCCACACGGATCGTCCCGGCTTGATCCACTCTCCCGCCGACGGCCCGAAGAGCGATGGCTCGGGCTTCGGGCAGAGGCTTTGGATCACCGATCCTGAGCGACTGAGGCCGTCAAGATCATCGGCGACGAGCGTCACCCGCCACGGCGTCGCAAGGTGGCCGCGCCGTTCGACGACGCCGCCATCCACCACAGACGCGGCGTCGGCGAGCGGGGGGGCGAGGTCCGCGACGAGCTCGCGTCCTTCCCGCGCCTCGAACCGCAGCCCGGGGAATCCGAACAGCGCCGCTTCGGTGATGATCGCGTACGGACCACCCTGCGGATCGTCCTCGGCGCCGCCCAGTTCGAGTGTCAGCGGCTTGCCCTGCAGCGGCCCGGTCGGCGATACGTCGTGCAGGCGGTCCGCGGTCGAACTGATCATCGTGCCCGCGTAGCTCTTGAGCTTCCAGGCGTTCGGACGCTCGGTGAACCAGGCGAGCGACGGCGGCAGCCGCCACGTCGTGTGCTCGCGAAGGTTCCGGGCCTCGTACGCGTCTACCCAGCCCGGCGCCTCGAACTCATAACGCCACGCAGCCGCGTTATTGAAGATCCGAACGCGGAGGGTTCCGGCGGAACGGTCATCGGATTCGAGTGAGATCTCGACCTCACGCCATTCCGTTGACGACTCGGTTCGCGGCCCGACGATGGGAAACGTTTCGGAGTGAACGCCGAGGTCGCGGGCGCCCACGACGACATCGTCAGGGTGGATCCCGTCGTGCCCGACTGTGAGTCCGAGTCGACTCGGCAGCACGACGTCCGTGCCATCGAAATCGAGCGAGTAGAGCAGGCCGTCCGCGTCGCGATCGAGCGTAAATCTCACGGCGCCGGAAGGGCTCGACCACGTTCGCGCGTCGTCAGTGGCGCACGCTGAAACGGTCGTGAACGCGAACAGCCCAAGAACGAGACAGCCAGCCTGGCGTCGTGACATCAACGTGGTGCCTCCGGATCAATCGGTGAACGGGTCTGCCGTCTTCGGCTTGCGACGCCCGATGAACAGCGTGCCGAGCGCGATCATCGCCAGCACGGCGGCGAACCCACCGAGCACGATCGCGTCGCGGGTCGGATCGTCGTGACGAGACGGCGTCACCGCGGTGAGCGTGGTCACCGTCAACACGCCCATGACCGCCGCGAGCCCCGCAATCGTCCAGCCGGAGATGATCAGCGGGAGCTTCGAGGGCGTCGCCGGCTCGTCCTGCGCCCCGGCCCGATCCGCGGCGAGCGCCTCGATCCGGGCGACGCCCGGCTGCGGGGGGGCGCGTCGAACGCAGGCGACGATCTCGGTCGCGGCGAGCAGAACGAGCGGGGGGACGTTCCCGACGAGGATATCGCCCACGCGATTATGAGCTTCGTACCCGTGCGAGAGCGCTTCGAGCCCGATCGCGTTCGCGAGCCAACGCGGCTCCCTGACGATCTCGCCCGCGCTGTCGAGGGTCTCGCCGATGCCGAGCCCCGTCTTTGCGATGATGGTGAGCGCAACGCCGGAGAGCGCGATTACCCACGCCGACCCCAACCCGACATGACGGCTGAAGAGCGACCAGAGCGTTGGGAGAAGCAGCGGGGGGATCAGCAGGGCGGTGGTTGAGAGGACGAACCGCGTGTACGCGTTGTCGCCGTTCGTGTGCATCAGCACCGCGACCAGCAACACGAACGCCCCGAGGAGGAGCGTCATCACGCGGCCCACCGCGACCCGCTCGGCGTCGCTCGCGTCCTTACGGATCACCCGCGCGTAGATCTCCTGCGTGAACGCCCCGGCGTAGACGTTGAGCTGCGTCGTCACGGCGCTCGCTGTCGCGGACATCATCGCGGCGATCATCAGCCCGATCATGCCCGCGGGCAGCACCAGGTGACACGCGTCGACATAGGCGACCTCCGCCGTCGCGCGGATCTCCTCAGCGGTCTTGCCCGTCGACGCGGGCAGGACGCGGTAGATCATCGGCGGGAGCATCCAGAACAGCGGGCTGATGAGGTACATCACGCCGAAGATGCCCGCGCTCAGCTTCGCGTCGCGCGCTGTCGGCACGCACGTGAACCGCTGCACGAACGCCCATTCGGCCCCGATCTTGAAGAAGTGGATCGCCACCCATCCCGCAAGAAACCACCACCCGAAGTCCTCGCCCGACGTGTGGGTCGGCGCCATGAAGCCCTCGGGAGCCAGCCGCAGAAACTCTCCGACGCCGCCAACCTCGATCAGAAGCAGCGGCACGACCGTCACGACGGAAACGCTCAGGACGATGAATTGGAGAACGTCAGTGATAAGCACCGCGAGCAGTCCGCCCGCGAAGCAGATCACGACGACGACCGACAGCAACGCCGCCGAGAGCCACGGGATCGAGAGTTGGCCCGATACGTCGTCGCGAAGGAACGCCCAGAACGTCTCCTCGACGCCAGGATCGATGGCGATGAGGCGGCAGGTGAGCTTCGCGAGCCCGTAGGTCATCCCGCCGCCCATCGCCATGTAGTAGATCGCCTGGATCCACGTGTAGAACTGGACGATCGAGCGACCGAACCGGACCTCGAGATACTCGGCCGCCGAGGTGACGCCGAGCTTGTGCCACTTGCCCGCGACGAGCCATCCCGCGAGCAACGCCGCGACGCCGTAGCAGATCGAGATCGAGACCGCCACCATGCCGAAGCGGTACGCGACGCCGCCCCAGACCACGAACGTCCCCGCGCTGAACATCGTCATGAACGAGCTGAGCCCGCTCACCCACCACGGGCTGCGCCCGCCCGCGGAGAACATGTCCGAGGCGCTCTTGACCCGTGACGCGAGAAAGAACCCCACCCCGACGAGCCCGGCGAAGAACAACGCCACGACGATGTAGTCAGCGGTCTGCATGAATGGCGATCGTCGTTCCTGGGCGTTCCGGGTGAGCTTGTCGCATCAGTCGATGGAGATTTCGTATTGCCCGCCCGGATGCACCGGGAAGGCGACACCGTTCGGCCACGGCGCGTCGACGGTGTCGACCACGCCGCCACTCGAGCGTTCGGTGACGGTGGGACGTGGCCAGGCGTCGACGTCGGCGATGACCGGCGCCGTGACGGTCACGGTCTCGCCGCCCGGGATCGCGAACGTGACCTTCCGGGGCTCGCCGTCGGCGATGGTCGGGAAGACGCAGCACAGGAGTTCGCCGTCGTCACCGCGCGTCAGGACGACGCCGTGGCCGCCAACGAAGGCGGGGGGCGCGTCGATCGGAGCGAGGCGATCGGTAAACAGGTCTGGGCCTTCGAGCGCGTCGCCCGTCGCGAGGTCGAACCAGCGGCCGGCGGGGAGGTAAACGTCCCGAGTTTCGGACGTGCGGTAGTCGGGGTGAGCGAGCGGGGCTGCGAGGATCGAACCGCCGACCATCCACTGGTGCTTGAGCGTGGATTCGGCGACCGTCGCCAGGCGGGCGATTTCCTCGTCGTGCGGGAACGCGATCGGGAGGGGGGTCATGGTGTACGGATAGCCCGACTCGTGCGAATCCACCGCTGCGTCGTAGAGCGTTGGGGCGATCGCCAGGTGGAACTCGACCGACGCGCGGAGGGCGTCGACCTGGTCCTCGGTCCAGGTCTCGGGCAAATCGCCGACCGCCATGCCCGCGGTGAGCGAGCTGAACCACGCGTGGCGGAGTGAGCCGAGCGGGTTGTCGTCGACGCCGTTGAAGCCGACGGTATCGACGTACACGTTCGGCGCGGCGCTCGCGGCGAGCTGCTGGAAGTTGCGCGCGACGCGTTCACAGATCGCGTCGATGAACTGCATGTCCTCGATGCGGGCGAGCGTGCCGGGGCTGGTGTACGCCGCGTTGCGGGCCATGACGAGTTGGCCGCGTTCGGCAAGGGCCCGCATCGGCCCGTTGTAGATGACGGCGTCGGTGAGGGGCATCATGGTGTCCTCCTTGATGCCGTCGACGCCCCATTCACCCCAGCGGTCCGCGAACCAGCTCGAGGCCTCCGCCATCCGCCCGTCGAGCATGGCGCAGTTGGCGCGGGGGAAGGCGTTGGAGTAGACCTCGTACAGCTTGCCCGGTTCGGCCTCGAAGAACAGCCCCGCCTCCTGCGCCTCGTCGGTGAACGGGCCGCGCGGGAGCGTGTATCGCCATTGAAGGTGCTCTGCCATGCCCTGAGGGGGTTCGGTTGGGTTGAGCACGAAGTTGGTGCGACCGCCGAGGAGCCACGCGATGCCCTTCTCATCGAACCATTCGCGGGTCGCTTGCGGGTCCGGGTACTTCTCCGGGTGCCACATGCCGAAACTGGTGGTGGTGTGGCCCTCGGGCCAGAACCCCGAGCCGGTCACGGCCCAGCGGATCGGGAATCCGAGGTCGAGCCAGGTCTGGATCGTCTCACGCACCGTCCGCGCGTTGGTGTCCCAGCGCAGTGCGTCCCAGCTCTCCCACCCGAGATCGAACCATTCCTCTCTCGGTCGGACGCCAAGGAATCCCATCTCATCGCGGGCCTTCTTCCACGACGCGTACACCTCTTCGACCGTCCCGGTGTCGCTCCAAAACACACCTTCGGTCTCGGCGGTCGCGGTAAAGGCGACACGATCGGCGCCGAGCGACACGGTCGGCGCGGAGGTGTCGAACACCGCGGCCCCGACGGCCTGACGCGGTCCGCCCTCGGTCGCGGGCTCGGCGCCTCGGGGCCAGATGACGAAGGTCGAGAAGAAGCGACGCTTCGCGCGACCGCCGAGGTT